>CAZGOX010000004.1:32526-33182 GCA_964527955.1 uncultured Opitutaceae bacterium
TTTTTTCTTTGGCTGTTTGGGGTTCTTTTTTTTTTTCTCCACCCCCCCCTCAAAAAAAAAACCCCCCCCCGCGACCCCTTGTCTCGAAGTCATCCGGCCCGGGTTGCTGACGACGGTCCAGGATCTCGGCCGCACAGGGTTCCGGGCGTCGGGAGTCCCGGTGAGCGGAGCGATGGATGCCATGGCCCTCCGATCCGCAAACTCGCTGGTGGGAAACCCGGAGGGAGCAGCGGCCCTTGAGATGACGTTGCTGGGCCCCGAGCTGGAATTCCTGCAGGAGACCCTTGTGGCCGCTGCCGGCGCCGAATTCGAGGGGATGAAGTCGGGCGAGGCGCGGACCATGCGACCCGGGGAGAGACTAAAGATGGGGTCCTGCGTTCGCGGCTGCCGCGCCTATCTTGCCATTGCGGGGGGAGTGGAGGTCCCGTTGGTCCTTGGCAGCCGGAGCACCTACCTTCGCGGCAGTTTCGGTGGTTTCCAGGGTCGCGCGCTGCGGGCCGGAGACCGATTGGCAAGGGGAAATGAGAAGGGGTCAGGCCCTGAATTCTGTACGCAGTACAGAATTCAGGGCCTGACCCCTTCCCCAACAATCCGCGCCATCCGGGGCGCCCAGGGGAATGAGTTCAGCGGCGCCCTTTTTGGGCCTGAGTTCAAGG
>CAZGOX010000005.1:0-28979 GCA_964527955.1 uncultured Opitutaceae bacterium
CTGCAGAAACTCGTCGGCCGCTGAATAGGCGGATCCGGGGAAGATCTTCAGGGTGAGGTCAGGCACTCACACGGGCAGGATGCAGCATCTGGTGCGTGAGCACCAGAAGTTCCTGGGCTGTGAAGGGCTTCAATAGAAACGCCTCCGCGAAATTCTCCGGTCGCAGTGGGTCCGCTGAAGCGGCCTTGAGGCCGCTCATGGCGAGAATCTTCATCGTCGGCTCGAGCTGCCAGATGTTCCCGGCCAGTGCCGAGCCGGCCAGAGTCGGCATATCGAGATCAGTGATGACCAGCCCGATTTCCTGGTGGCTCCTGAATTGAGCCATCGCGTCATTGCCGTCGACCGCGAGCAGCACCCGATAGTCGTAGCGAGTCAGCACGGTTTCCATCATGCTCCGAATGCTCGCCACGTCGTCCGCCACCAGGATGAGCTCACCCTGGCCGCGTGGCGCGAGCGACACAGGGACATCGACGGAGAGGGCTCCCGCACTCGCCGGGAAATACGCACGGAACGTCGTGCCACGGCCCGCCGCCGTTTGCACGATGATAAACCCTCCGTGGGCTTCGACAATGCCGCGGACCGTGGACAACCCCAGTCCGGTGCCCTTGTCAGCCGGTTTTGTGGTGAAAAATGGCTCCCACATCCGCTCGAGCACGTCGGCTGGAATCCCCGCGCCGGTGTCTTCGACGTCCAGCACAACCCAGCGACCGGGGCGCGCGCCTGGGAACGCGCTCGCCGCCACATCATCAAGCGCGCAGTTCTCCGCCCGCAGCCGCAATTCACCTCCTTGCGGCATCGCGTCGCGCGCATTCACCGTCAGGTTGAGCAGGACCTGGTGGATCTGCGTGGGATTTGCCTCAACGGGCCAGAGATCCTTCGGGACGCTCAGATCAATCTTTATGCTCTTCGGAAAGGTCCGGCTGAGGACGCTCACGATTTCCGAGAGCAGGTACCCCATTTGGAGCGTCTGGGGCTCCCCTCCAACGCCGCGAGCGAACCCGAGGATTTGGCGGACGAGGCTGGCTCCGCGGAGCGCGCTTTTCTCCATTTCGGTTAGGAAATGACGGTCCTTCGCGCTGGCGGCCGTTTCGCGCAGAAGCGGCGCACCCATCAGAATCGGCGCGAGGACATTGTTCAGATCGTGGGCTATTCCGGCCGCCAGCATGCCGAGGCTCTCGAGCCTTTGGGCCTGCCGGAACTGCTCCTCCAAGAGCAACCGCTCGGTCAGATCATGCAGTATGATCTGTACCGCGGGCTTGCCCGCAAAAGTGATGGGGATGCCCAGGCTCTCCACTTTGACCGGAACACCGTCCATCCGCACCAAAGTCTGTTGCGAAAGAGGCGTCCCTTTTGCCGCCGATTCCACGAGACGTTGCTGCCCATCGGCGCGACAATCTGGCGGCAGAATATCCGTGAAGGCCGTGCCAACGATCATCTCCGGTCGTTCGGCGCCCAGCAGTTTTGCCGTTGCGCCATTCGCAAACACGATCTTTCCCTCGGCCTGCACCAACATCGCATCTGGTGAACTCTCGACCAGCAGCCGGTAGCGCTCCTCGCTCTCTGCGAGCACCTGCTCCGCGCGCTTCCGTTCCGTGATGTCGCGCTGAAAGGCCAGGAAGTGCGTGATCGCGCCATCCGTCCCGCGCAGCGGAACGATTTGCCAGTCCATGTAGAACTCGCTGCCGTCTTTGCGATAATTGATGCCTTCACCGTTGAACACCCCTCCCTGCGCGAGCGTTGCGCGCAGCCGGTCCATCAACACTCGGCTCGTCTTTGGACCTTGGAGAATCCGCGGCGTCTTGCCGAGCACCTCCTCCGCGGTGTAACCGGTCATGTTCGTGAATGCGGCGTTCACAAATACGATCCGCGGCCCTGGGAGGTCGATTTCGGCATCCGTGACCACAATTGCTTCCCTCGCCTGGTGGGCGCATGCGGCGAGCAATCGCGACTCGAGGTCCTTGACCCCGAACTGTTCCGGCGTCGAAGTTGCAGAGGTAATCCAACAGCTTCGCCGATAAGGCTGCCGAACGCAACCTGACGGGCGCCTTCCTGGGACAACGAGACAGCTGCTTACAGAGCCGGTCAATTCGAAGGGGTCAGTGGTGAGTGGCGCATAGTTTGGCCACGGACGTTGGGATTCGCACCTAGGTTGGCCAGGAGCAGGACACCAAGGACTCCTGGAACATCATATCCAGCTATTGGATAAGGATCATGCGTTGTTCCTGCACGGAATTGCGACCGACGACCTGGCTGTGGGAATTCGGGAATCACCCGACTCTGAGGGCTACGATCGGGTCCACCCGGGTCGCGCGCAACGCGGGAAAGAAACATGCAAGACCTGTGACAACCACCAACACGCCCGAGACGGCGAGGAAAACCGCTGGATCGTGCGGGGACGTGTCATAGATTATTTTCTCCAGCAGTCGAGCGGCCGCGAGCGAGCCCGCAAGCCCAAGAGACAGGCCAAATGCGATCAGCACCACGCCCTCCCGGATCGCGAGTGCCAGCAGTTCACGCGGGCTGGCCCCGAGCGCCATTCGAATCCCGAATTCGTGCGTGCGCTGCTCGACGCTGAAGGTGATAAGGCCGTAGAGGCCGATCCCCGCCAACAGAAGGGCGAGCGCGGTAAAAAGGCTGAACAGCGCCAGGTAAAGGCGAGGCTGCGTCACGCTGCCCTTGACGATGGTGTCCATCGTTGCGACATCCGACACAGGGCTATTGGGGTCGATTTTCCAGAGCGCAGCCTCCACAGGCCTAGCCAGGGTCGCGGGAGGGAGCGACGTACGCACCATGAGCGTGGCAAATCCCGGCGTGCGCTGGGCGAAAGGACGATAGACCTGCAGGGGCACCTCCGCGGTGAGGCCGGACCGACGCACGTCCCCTACCACCCCGACAACCTTCAGGCGGGCCGGTGGACCGGACGTGATGAAGCGCCCAATCGGATCCTCGACGCCAAAGTAGCGCCGGGCGGCCGCCGCGCTGAGGACGACCACGGGGACCGACCAGGGGTTGTCGGCGGAAGTAAAGGCACGGCCCGACAGCAGCGGACAGCCGATGGCCTTGAAGTAGTCGACACTGACTGCATCGTCGTAAGCCTGCGCCGGCTCGTCGGATGAAACGGCTCCTCCGGCGCTTATCCGCGTGAATCCAACCGGAATTCCCCACCGGAAGGGTGATGTGTGCGTGAAGCCGGCGGATTCGACCCCCGGCAGGCCCGCAACCTCCCTCTCTGCCCGGGAGAAGAAGTCCCAGCACTTGGCGGGGCTGTTGTAGCGTTCCTCGGAGAGTGAAACTGTCAGCGAAAGCACCCGTCCCGCGTCCAACCCGGTCTTCTTGCGCATCAGACCTGCAAAACTCCGGCCGAGGAGACCGGTGCCTGCCAGCAGCACGAGGGCGACAGCGATCTCGGTGACAATCAGAAAGGCCCTCAGCCGCCGGGCGGACAAACCCGCAGAGGCTCGCGCGCCCTCATTGAGGGCATCCCTGGCCGACGCATGTGAGGCTGTGAATCCCGGCGCCAGCCCGGAGGCCAATCCCGTAAAGACGGTGAGGGCCACACCCACGGCGAGCACGGGAACGTTGAGCGCTATCTCCCCGGACCGCGGCAACAGGCCGTTGAGCATGCCCGTGAGCATCGCGTCCAGGCCCCAGTTCGCGAGCAGGACACCACCAAGTCCGCCGATCATGGCGAGCAGCAGGCTCTCCGTTAGGAGCAGGCCAATCAGCTGCCCGCGCGAGGAACCGAGGGCCAGGCGGATCGCCAGCTCCTTGCGGCGCGCCGTCGTCCGGACGATGGAGAGGCCAGTAAGGTTGGCACAGGTGATAAGCATGACGCAGCCGACGGCGCCAAGCACAACGAGGAGTCCGGATCGGTAGTCGCCGACCACGAGCCCGCGGAGATCGGCCGCGTGGAGTGTCCAGCCCGTGTAGTTCTTGGGGTGGGCCAGCTCCAGCCGCCGCCCCAACGAGGCCAGTTCCTTGTTGGCCTGCTCCAGCGTGACCTCCGGCCTCAGTCGCCCAAAGACGGTCCAGTACCGGGAACTCCGATTGAACAGGTTGTCGGCTCCCTGGCGCATCGGCCGCCAAAGCTGGGCTATCTCCGACGGATCCTTGAACGAGGCCGGCATGACTCCGATGACAGTGTAGCCCACGTCGTCGAGAAGGATCTGCCGCCCCACGACGGAGTCGCTGGAATTGAACTGGCTCCGCCAGAGCTGGTATCCGAGCACGACGACTGGAGACGCACCCGGCTTCAAGTCATCGGCCGTCCATGTCCTGCCCCGGAGCGGCGCGACGCCAAGAAGCCGGAAAAAATCGACCGTGACGTCCGCGCTGTTCAGGCGCGTGGGTGTCTCGATTCCGGTGAGGTTGACGTAATAGTAATACTGGGCGGCAAGAGTGGCAAACGAGGTGTTGGCGTCCCTCAGGTCGCCGAATGTCGCGGGCGCGAGATCCGAGAGTCCCTCCTCCTTGTGCAGCGACTGTACTTCCACCAGCTGGCTGGCGTCGCGGTATTGCAGCGGCATCACCAGGAGCGCATGGACAACGGAAAAGATGGCCGTTGACGCCCCTATGCCGAGAGCGAGCGTAAGCACCGCCGTGGCCGTATAGCCAGGCGCCTTCCTCAGTGAACGGACGGCTAGCCGCAGTCCATTGCCAACCTGATCCAACGTCGCCCATCCGCGGACATCCCGCGCCTGCTCCATGATGCCGACCACGTTGCCGAAACGCCGCAAGGCGGAGTAGCGTGCGTCTTCGGGTGCAGCCCCCTCCTCGAGAACCTCCTTGGTCCTCATCTCGAGGTGAAAACGCATCTCCTCAGCCATTTCTGCCTCGGCCTTGCGGCGGCGAAACAGGCGGCGTAGTCGGCGAAATAGGGTCATGGCGTGGTGCTGAAAGTGCGGACGCCAGCCAAAGGATCAGGTCGACTCCATCACCAGGGCGATGATGCCCGTCACGCGGTGCCAGCTTTCCTGCTCGGTTTCCAGGTGCTTCCGACCCGATGTTGTGAGAGCGTAGAACTTCGCCCGCCGGTTCTTCTCGGTCATCTTCCATTCAGCCTTGATCCATCCTTTGTCCTCCATCCGATAGAGCGCGGGGTAAAGAGATCCCTCGTCCACCTGGAGGGCGCTCCTGGAGAGTTGTTCGAGCCTGAGAGTGATGCCCCATCCATGGAGTTCGCCACGTGTAAGGACGCGGAGGACAAGCATGTCGAGGGTGCCTTGGATCAGATCGGTCTTTCTCGCCATGAATGACACCTAGACGATCTAAGGTAATAAGCAAGAAGTTTCCTTAGACCGTCCAAAGATACGACTCCCTCCGCCCCCTCAGTGGCTGCGGCAACGGCAGCGAACATTCCCAACCGGGACCGACTCACGGACCTAAAGTTAGCGCATAGGTTGGCCACGGGAGAGTTAGCGTATCGTGTGGCCAGGAGTGACAAACTCTGTGCCACGCACCACATCGAGATATGGATATTGCAACCCTGGCGTCCCCACGGGGATTCGAACCCCGGTTACCACCGTGAAAGGGTGATGTCCTAACCGGGCTAGACGATGGGGACCCGGGCTGCTGAACGGGGCAAGCTAGGTCGACGGGCTGGGCGCGCAAGGCATTTTTTGGCGGGCTGGGTACAGGAGGGTGAGTCGGCTCGTCGGGGACGACTCGCCCTACCCCAAGGCAAATGGGTTCCGAGTCCCGGTCGCTTTCACCTTTCCAATTCTCGGTTCCTTCGTTTCATGGCTGCTCTACTCCGATGCTCCCCTACTCCGAAATCGCCTCCGCCATGCCCGAAAGCGCCGTGATAGCAATCGACGGCCTCAGGTTCCCGAGAGTCGCCAGCGGAAAGGTCCGCGAGATCTTCGACTTGGGCGACGCCCTGCTTCTCTCGGCCACGGACCGCCTTTCCGCCTTCGACGTGGTGCTTCCGGACGGCATCCCGGGCAAGGGCATCGTGCTGACCCAGATGAGCCTGTGGTGGTTTGAGCGGACCGGCTCTATCATCGCCAACCACCTCCTTCCGGACCAGGCCGGGGAGTTCGCGCGGCGGGGGATTGCAAGCCGGGACCTGCAGCTTCGAAGCATGGTCGTGCGCAAGTTGAAGCCCCTGACGATCGAGTGCGTGGTGCGCGGCTATCTCGTCGGCAGCGGGTGGTCCTCGTACCAGAAGGCCGGCCATGTCTGCGGCATCCCTCTGCCGAAGGGCCTCCGGCAGGCCGACCGGCTTCCCGAGGCGATTTTCACCCCGACGACCAAGGCTCCCCAGGGCCAGCATGACGAGCCCATCAACGATGCCGTGGGCGCGGCCACCCTCGGGGCGGCCCTCTACGAAAAGGTGAAGTCCGTGAGCCTGGAGCTCTACCGGTTCGGGCACGACGAGGCGAGGAAGGCCGGGATGATCCTGGCGGACACAAAGTTCGAATTCGGGACGGACGAGGCGGGCAACCTATTCCTGATCGACGAGGTGCTGACCCCAGACTCGTCGCGGTACTGGCCGGAGGACAGCTGGGCGCCGGGCGGATCGCCGCCAAGCTACGACAAGCAGTTCGTCCGCGACCACCTGCTGGCCCTGAACTGGAACCAGAAGCCGCCCGCCCCCCGCCTGCCGGCCGAAGTGGTCCGGAAGACCCGGGACAAGTACCTCGCCGCCCTGGCAAACCTGGTCAGGTAACCGTTCAACCGGCCGAGCCGGACGCCTGGGCGGGAATCCGCGCGCCGCGGAGCAATTCACGGCGGAGCCAGTCCAGGGCCGCATTGACGGCCCTCTCCTTCACCGCGCCGCGCGGGCCGGGGTAGCTGAGCTTCTTCGACCACACCCCGTGCGGGGCGTGGAGGGCGATGTAGATCGTGCCCACGGGATTCTCGCGGGTGCCGCCGCACTGGCCGGTAAAGCCGGTCACCGCCAGGGCGTAGTCGGCTCCAAGCCTTTCCGCCGCGCCGGTGGCCATGGCGACGGCGCATTCGGAGCTGACTGCCCCGTGCTGCTGGAGCAGGCACTCGGGGACATCGAGCAGCTGCATCTTCGAGTCGTTGCTGCAGCAGATGCAGCCGCCGGCAAAGAACTTCACCGCGCCGCAAAAGTCCGCGAATGCGTTCGCAAGGAGGCCGCCGGTGGCGGCCTCGGCCACGGCCAGCGTCCTTTCCTGGGCCCTGAGGAAGTCGGCGCAGACCTTGGCCAGCCCATCGTGCCCGTAGCAGACAAAGTCCTCCCCGAGCATCTTGGCGCACTCGGCCGCTATCGCCTCCAGGTCGGCCAGGCCCAGGCGGTCGCCCGGGGAGCTTAGCCTGCAGTCCACGCGCCCGGCGTGGGCGCAGAAGGCCACCGAAAGGTCCTCACCCACGCGGTCGAAGATGGGCTGGAGCCTGGTCTCAAGCAGGGACTCGCCGACGCCTGCCGTCCGGACCTGCACGTAGGCCTCGCGCTCCCGCAGGAGGCCGAGCCCGGCGAGGCGCGGGAGAACCTGCTCGAGGAACATCGGCTGGAGCTCGTTCGGCGGCCCGGGGAGCAGGCAGAGCACCTTGCCGTCCTGCTTCACCCAGAGGCCCGGCGCCGTGCCGTTGGCGTTGCGCAGCACCTCGCAGCGCTCGAAGCGCCAGGCCTGCTTCAGGTTGTTGGGCGTCATGGGCCGTCCGAACCGTGCGAAGAGCTCGGCAATGGACCTCTCGATCTCGGGATCAAAGACAAGTTTCTGGCCCAACACGCCGGCGACGGCCTCGCGTGTGCGGTCGTCGGCCGTGGGCCCGAGCCCCCCGGTGACGATCACCACGTCCGCCGCGGCCCAGCTCTCGCGGAACTGCCGCGCGATGGCCCCGGCGTCGTCGGTGACCGTGACATTGCGCTGCAGCGAGGCACCCCGGCGGCCCAGTTCGCCGCCGATGAAGCCCAGGTGCCCGTTGGCCGCCAGCCCAAGCAGGAGCTCATCGCCCAGGGTCAGCAATTCGTAGCGGACCTGGGCCTTGGGCTTTCCTTGCGGTGAGCTGGAGGAGGTATCAGATGAGACCATACCGACGGGAATGAAGGGTAGTCCCCTTTTTGAAAATTGCCAGTCGCGCGATGGAGGCGTATCGGCAGGTGATGGTCGGATCGAGCCCCCTCAAGGAAAAGGTACGGCACCTGCCGGACAGGCCCGGCGTGTACCTGATGAAGGACCGCCTCGGGCGGATCATCTACGTGGGCAAGGCCAACAGCCTCAGGAAGCGGGTCTCGTCCTACTTCCAGCGCGGTCGGGCGCGGACGCAGCATCCCAAGATCCGCGCCCTGATCGGGATGATCGCGGACTTTGACACGGTCGAGGTGAAGTCCGAGCCCGAGGCCCTGCTGCTCGAGGGCAAGCTGATCAAGCAGTGGAGGCCCCGCTACAACACGGACTTCACCGACGACAAGCGCTTCCTGCTCGTCCGGGTGGACCCGGGCGAGGAACTCCCCCGGTTTCGACTGACGAGGATCCGCAAGGATGAGCGCTCCCGGTACTTCGGGCCGTTCGTGCACAGCAGCCTCCTCCGAAAGACGCTGGCGCAGATGCGCCGGCGGTACGGCATCCTGCTGGGGGACGGGAGCCCAAGGAGGCTGGAGGACGGCACCTGGCAGCTCTACGACGACGTGCGCCGGGAGCTGTACGGGTTTCCCAACGCCGTGACGGGCGAGGACTACCGCCGCCGCGTGGACGAAGCCTGCTCCTTCCTCGACGGCAAGTCGCGCGAGTGGCTGGGGACCCTGCGCTCCGAAATGCAGGCCGCCGCCGCGAGGCAGGAATTCGAGAAGGCGGCGGAGCTGCGGGACGTGATCCTGGCCCTGGAGAAGACCCTGGAAAAGACGCGGCACTTCGAGCGCGCCGACCCGACGCGGCCAGCGGCCGACAAGGAGGCGTCCCTCCGCCTTGCCGAGGCGTTGGGCCTGGCGGCCCCGCCGCGGACCCTCGAGTGCTGCGACATTTCCCATATCTCGGGCACCTTCGTGGTCGCCTCGATGGTGCGCTTCACGGACGGGCGGCCCGACAAGGACCAGTATCGCCGGTTCCGCATCAAGAGCTTCGTGGGCAACGACGACTTCCGGGCCATGGAGGAGATCGTCGGGCGCCGGTTCCGGAGGCTGAGGGCCGAGAGCAGGCCGCCCCCGGACCTGCTGGTGATCGACGGCGGGCGGGGACAGGTCGGCGCCGCCCTCAAGGCGTTTGCCGCCCTCGAAATCGCCCCTCCGCCCCTCGTGGGCCTGGCGAAAAGGAAGGAAACTGTCGTCTTTCCGGACGGGCGCCCTCCCCTGAACCTTCCGCTCGACCACCCGGGCCTCCGGCTGCTCCAGCGACTCAGGGACGAGGCGCATCGCTTTGCCAACACCTACAACGCCGACCTCCAGTCGAGGAAGATCCGCGAGAGCATCCTGGACGATTTTCCAGGCATGGGCCCGGTCAGGCGCGGGGCGCTGATGGGACATTTCGGGGGCCTGGACAGGCTTCGCGCCGCGTCCGAGGCCGAAATCGCAGCGGTTCCGGGCTTCGGCCCCCGCATGGCCGCCGACCTCCATGCCTTCCTGCATCGGTGAGGGGCGCGGGCTTTCTTTGCGTTGAAAAACCCGGCGGGGTTTGCGAAGGTGGCTCAACCCCATGAAAACACGTTTTTGTAGTCTGCTCCTGGCATTGGTGATTCCGGCGGCCGGCCACGCGACGGTGTCGCTCGCGCCGCTCTTCCGCGACCACGCCGTCCTGCAGCGCGACAAGCCGGTGCCGGTCTGGGGCACCGCAGCCCCGGGCGAGCACGTGTCCGTGCATTTTCGGGGCGATGCGGCCGAGGCGACCGCAGGGGCGGACGGCCGTTGGTCGGTCCGGCTCGACCCGCTCCCGGCGGCGTCGGATCCCGCGGATCTCATCGTGGACGGCGGAAACGAAGTGGCCGTTCACGATATCGTGGTGGGCGAGGTGTGGCTGTGTTCCGGCCAGTCGAACATGCAGTTCACCCTCTGGGATCCAAACGGGACTTCGTTTCGTGTGCAGAATGGGGAGAAGGAGGTCGCGGCGGCAAACCATCCCCTGATCCGGCAGTTCCTTGTGCCCCAGGTGGAGTCGGACACCCTCCTGGAGTCGGCTGGCGGCTCCTGGGTCGCCTGCACGCCGGCCACGGCAGCGGGCTTCACGGCGGTCGGATACTTCTTTGCCCGTGACATCCAGCAGAAGCTTGGGGTGCCGGTGGGGATCATCGATTGCAGCTGGGGAGGATCCTCCATAGAGCCCTGGATGAGCCAGGAGACGCTTGCGGGCGACCCTGAGCTCGCCTTTGTCGGGGAGAACTGGCGCAAGACCGTGGCCGATTATCCCCTGAAGCTGGCCCGGACCATGGCCTTGGACTCGGCCTGGAGGTCTGTCGCCGCCCAGGCCAGGCAAAAGGGTCCGGAAGCCTACAAGGTGTTTGTCGACCAGTTCAAGGAACCCAAGACACCGCCGCCGCCCGACAAGCCGTATCCGAGCGCCCCCTCCCGGCTCTACAACGCCATGATCAATCCCCTGGTCCCGTATGCCCTCCGCGGCGTCCTTTGGTACCAGGGCGAGTCGAACACCGGGAGGCCGCAGGAGTACCACAAGCTGTTTGCGAGCATGATCACGTCGTGGCGCGGGGCGTTCGGGCAGGGGGACTTCCCGTTCTATTGGGTCCAGCTCGCGAACTTCAACGGCTGGGACCCCGACGCGACCAATTGGGCGGCCCTGCGCGAGGCGCAGGAAGAGACGCTCTCGCTGCCCAACACCGGCATGGCGGTGACCATCGACATCGGAAGCGCAACCGACATTCACCCGAAGAACAAGCAGGAGGTCGGTCGTCGCCTGGCCCTGATCGCCAAGGCCAAGGTGTACGGCGTAACGGAGGACTTCTCGGGACCGACCTTCAAGGCGGCCCAGCGCTCCGGAGCCGGCATGCTCGTAAGCTTCAACTTCTCCGGAACCGGGCTCACGGCTGGCGGCAAGCCGCTGCAGTCCTTCGAGATCGCCGGGGAGGACCGGAGGTTCTTCCCGGCCGCGGCGACGATCGTGGGAGACAAGGTGCTGGTCCAGTCCCCCAAGGTGCCAAATCCGGTCGCCGTGCGCTATGCCTGGAGAAATGCCCCCGAGGCGAACCTGTACAATGGCGCCGGCCTCCCGGCCGCCCCATTCAGGAGCGACCGGTGGGCAAAATGACCAGCCGAAGCACCGTCAGGGCACCTCGAAAACCTCAAACGTGGCGTTGCCCGACGTGCCGCCGGCTCCGCTAATCTGCGCCGTGTAGCCCCCCGGCGGAAGCGTGAGCACAACGGCGGTGTCGTTGCTGGACGGCGCGAATGCATAGGCGCCCGAGGCCGCGATCGCATTCGCGACCGTCGCCGCGTCCGCCGCGGGATAGGGAGAACCGGAAACGCTGGCCTGCGTGCCCCATCCCTGGTTCGTTGCAATCAGCTTCCCGTTCACGTCGTAGACATTCAGGACCGGGGCCTTGAGCGCATTGGAGACCCCCTGGCCGGTCAACGCCGGACCGGCACCGCGTATCAGGACGGTCTTCGACGTCCCGCCGTCGATCCAGAAACCGCCGATAAGCGTGTTGGACGCGGTCACCTCGCCCCGGCCGGACAGCGCGCTGATCCGCTGGACCAGGGAAAGCGGGTTGCTATCCGCATCGAAGACCTCAGCCACGGCCACGCCACCCGTGCTCGTGGGGCCCCCACCGTCCGCGACTTGGATCGTGTAGCCTCCCGGGGCCAGCGTGGTCACAACCGCGGCGTCGGCGCTGCCCGTGTCGAACGGGACGGCGCCCACCTGCGCAGAGACCGCGGCGAGGGCGCTGCCTCCTCCCCAACTTGTCGCCGTCAGGAGATTCTGGTACGAGGTGTTGTAGAGCCTTAGCACCGGGTTCGCTAGCGGATTGGCAACTCCATAGGATTTCAAGCTTGGGCCCGCAGCACGCAAGAGAACCGTCTTCGGAGAATTCCCCGTGATCCACAGGCCCGCAATCAGGGGGTCGTTGGCGTCCACGAAGTCGTTCGCCGAGACCGCGATGAGTCGCGATGTCGGGGCGACCGGTGCGGCGGTGGACGCCGCGCCGACCGTGAGCGTAAGCGTCGTCAATGTGGACGTATAGGCGTTGGTGACCGTGACCGGGATCTGGTAGGTTCCCGCCGCGGTGGGCGTCCCGGAGATTACTCCCGTTCCTGAATCAAACGACAGACCGGCGGGGAGCCCGGTGGCGCTGTAGCCCGTGGGGGAGTTTGTCGTGCCGAGGTAGTAGACAAACGGCTGGCCCAGCACCGCGGAAGCCGAGGTCGCGCTTCCGATTTCGGGGTAGACGGTGGTCGGCGTGATGCTTGGGAATGCCGAGGTGAACACCACCAAGCCCGACGAGCCGCCCTGCGTGGTGGGCTCTATCGCAACGGCCCGCACGTAGAATATCTGGTCGATCGGAAGGACCAGCCCGGTCAGGAGCCAGTCGCTGGTCGACCCGACCCGGGTCGCCAGTCCGAGGTTCGCCCACGAGTTGTCGTTGAACGAAAGCTGGAAGTATACCTGGCTGTACTCGGGTCCGCCGTCGATCGTCCAGAGGATGCTCGCCAGGTCGGTGCTGACGGCAAGGGTCTCCGTGATGACCGGTGAAATCTGCCCGAGGCGGGCGACGCGGAACCGGGGTTGCCCCCCGACCTTGTTGAACGCTCCCGCCACGGCCAGGCGCCCGTCGGGCTGCAGCTGCATGGCGTTGACCGCGCCATCCGGTCCGGGATTGAAGTTGGTGTCGGCGGATCCGTCGGAGTTGAGTCGCGCGAGGTTGCTGAAGGCAATCCCATCGACGCTCGTAAAGAGCCCGCCGATCAGAATCCGGGAGCCCGCGGACGACAACCCCCCGACCTGGGACGGGTCGAAGGTGGGGGCGAGGACGCCTCCCGTGGAGGTGAACCCGCCCGCCGCCTGCAGAAGGATGGCGTTGATCGTCCCGGCGACGGTCGCCGTGAAACTTGGGTCGGCCGTCCCGTCGGAATTCAGGCGCACCAGATACCCCTGGCCTGCGGTCGACGTCGAGCCGGCCACCAGGATCTTCCCGTCGGGCTGAATCGACAACGCGGAAACCGCCCCCGCCAACGACGCGTTGAACGTCGAATCCACACTTCCGTCGAGGGGGTTTAGCCGCGCGATATAGGCGCGGTGCGTGGCGCTTGAGGCCCCGTTGGGCTGAAGGTTTGTAAATGCGCCGCCGATCACGATGTCCCCATTTCCCTGGAGCGCGATGGCGTCGACGGCACCGTCCGCCTCGGGGTCGAAGCCCGAGTCGAGCGTGCCGTCAGCGTTGATCCGCGCCACAAAGTTGCGCTTGGTAAGCACCGAATCGGCCAACCCATTGTCGGACTGAAGGTTCTTGAACGCTCCACCCGCGACGATCTTGTTGTCGGGCTGGACGGCCAGCGCGTACACAGCGCCGTCCGGACCGGGAAGGAAATTCGCATTGGCGGTGCCATCCTCGCGCAACTCCGCAAGGTAATTGGCCGGCACGTCGCCGATGCACGGCGTGGCGATCGGCTTGCCGGTGGAGGGATCGGTCTGCGTCCCGTTCGATGCGAAGGCGCCGCCGACCACCAGCGTGCCGGACGGCTGGCTGCCCGTGATGTCGCCAATGGCGATGACCGAGCCGTAGCCGGCACCGGGCTGGCTCAGGACGCGCACAACGTCGCTGTTCACCACCGGGTCGAAGGAGGGGATCACCGTCCCTGTCGGCGACAAGAGGGCCAGGAAGAAGCGCGGCGTCGCAATGGCATCGCCCCCCGGCTGGAAGGCCGTGAAATCGCCCCCGACAAAGATGGAGACACCGTCGGTCGCGAGCGCGATCGAATTGATCGCGTTGTCGGGGTTCGGATTGAACGCGGTGTCCACCGTGCCGTCGGCGTTCAGCCGGGCGAGGTAATCCCTTTGGATGGTCGTGACGGGCGACGAAGGCGTCTGGGTCGCCAGGCCTGGCGACAGGGTCGTGAACTCGCCGCCGATCAGGAGCTTTCCGTCAGACTGCTCCACGATGCAGGCGACGCCCCCGTTGGCCTCCGGGTCGAATCCCGTGTCGAGCGAGCCGTCGGCATTCAACCGGGCAATGTACGCCCGGAAGGTCGTGCTCGACGCGCCGTTGGGCTCCATGGTCGTAAAGACGCCCCCGCACACGATCTTGCCATCCGTCTGCACGGTGATCGAGTATACCCGGCCGTTGGGCGTTGGCTTGAACTTGGTGTCGACGGTGCCATCGGGGTTGAGCCGGGCGATGTAGTAGACCAAATACTGGGTGGTCGTGCCGTTCGGCATCTCGGTGGTGAAATTGCCGCCGATCAGGATCTGGCCGTTGGCCAATATGGTCACCGCCGAGACCACCCCGTTGAGGTTGGGATCGAAGGACGGATCGAGTGAGCCATCCGGGTTCAGGCGGGCGATGTAATTGCGGATCGTCGCCGTCGAGGCGCCAAGCGCCCTAATCGAGGTGAAGGAGCCGCCTATCACGATCTGGCCGTTGGACTGGACCCCGATCGCCTGCACCGTTCCGAGCGGGTTCGGGTTGAACGTCGTGTCAAGCGCCCCGGTTGTGAGATTGAAGCGGTTCAGGTTCGACCCGATCGCTCCGTTGGAGGTGTTGACGTAGCCGCCGGCGATGTAGAGCCAGTTGTGGGCCGTGTCGGCAAGGATGGTCCCGACATTGCCAGAGATCTGGAACCCTGCCGGCAACTTGAACGAAGTCTTCGGGGTCCCGTCGCTGTTCAGCCAGATCAGTCCCGTGACCTGGGTCGCGACCGGCGTGCTGCCGCTCAGCGTCGTGATCGCGTTCACCTGACCGTTGGGGTTCGGATTGAATCCCAGGTCGGCCGAGCCGTTCATGTACACGCGCATGAGGTTCGTGCTGGTCTCGCCGGCGATGCCCTGGGGAAAATGTCCGCCGATGATCGTCGCTCCGCCGGGCTCGAGCGCCAAGGCGTTGACCGTCGCCGCAGAGAGGGTCGAGGTTGGGTCAAAGCCAGCGCTGCCCGAGGAGAGCTTGAAGTTGGGGTCGAGGGAGCCGGTTGCGGTGAAGCGCACCATGCTGTTGACCGCTACCGTCCCGGAGGCGCTGAAGTCGCCGGCGACGTACACGGTGCCGTCCGTCTGGAGGAAGAGCCCCTCGATCGGTCCGTTGAGGCTGGCCGCAAACGCCGTGTCCAGAGTCCCGTCCGCCTTGAGCCGCACGATGAAGTTTCCGACCGATGCGCCGTAGTAGGTGGATCCCACGTTGGCCGAGACGCCGAACAGACCGCCGATGTAGATCTGGCCGCCGGTCCCAAGGATGATCCGGTTCACGGAGTTGCCGAAGGAGGGGGAATCGAAGGTCGTGTCGATGTTCCCGTTCGGAAGCACGCGGGCAACGAAAAGCTCGGTGGTGGCCGGCCCGAGGTTCGGCGCGAGAAAATTGAACAGGCCGCCGAGCAGGATCTTGCCGTCGGACTGCACGGCCACGGCGGAAACCGACCCGTTCGGCTCCGGGTTGAACGACGGGTCCACCGTGCCGTCGGTGTTAAGTCGGGCGACATAGGAAACGGGGACCGGAAGGGCGTTCACACTCGACCCACCGCCCGGGGTGAACGCCGTGAAATTGCCGCCGACGATCAGCTTTCCATCCGACTGCTGGGCGATCGACGCCACCTCGGCCGTGGCCTCGGGATCGAACTTCGTGTCGAGGCTGCCGTCGGCGTTCACGCGCGCGATGTAGTCCCTCTGCGTCTCATTGGGCGAACTGTTCGGCTGCAGGTCCGTGAAGCTGCCGCCGAGCACGATCTGCCCGTTGGCCTGGACACAGATGGCATCGATCGAATTGTTGACGTTGGGATGGGGGTCGAACGTCATGTCGAGCGTCCCGTCCGCCTTGAGCCTCGCAAGGCCGTTGCGCGGCGTGGCGTTCACCCCCACCGTGGAAAACTGCCCCGCGATGATGATCGTGTTGTCGGGCTCGACCACCACCAGCTTGATCGGGCCGTTCACGAGGGGATTGAACGTCGGGTCAAGCACTCCGTCTGCATCTACCCGCGCCAGGAATTGCGCGGTCACGCCGCCGATGTTCGTGAAGCTTCCCCCTACGATGAGATCGTTCGTCGAAGGCTGGCCCGCGATGGCGAGGACGTTGTTCGTGGAGGAAGGGTCAAAGGTGACATCCTGGAGGCCATTGGCATCAAACCGGGCCATGTTGCCGCACAGGGTCGGCGCCCCCGGGGCGTTGATCTGGTTGAAATTGCCCGCGATGACCACCTGGCCGTCCGGTTGAACCAGGATGGAATTGGCCGTCCCGTTGATCCCCACGTTGAATATGAACGGCTCGTCCAGGGTCCCGTCCGGGTTGAGGCGGACTACTTGCTCGCCGTTCTGAATATTGGTGGTGGAAGTGGGCTGCAGGGAAAAGAAGTTGCCGCCGACCATGATCCTACCGTCGGGCTGCACGGCGATCGCGTTGACTGCGCCATTGGGATCGGGCTCGATGAACGTCGTGTCGAGGGTCCCGTCGGCGTTCAGGCGCGCGAAGTCGGGGGTGACCGTCGCCGTGGAGGACCCGTTGGGCTGCAGCTGGTTGAAGTTGCCGCCGATCAGGACCTTGCCGTCGGACTGCAGCGTGATGACCGACACCGCCTTGTCGGCCTCGGGATCGAACGAGGAGTCGAGCGAGCCGTCGGCGTTCACGCGGGCAATGTGGCCGCGGGCTACCGGGGCGACGGTCTTGGTTGCCGCTCCCGGGGCAAGGGTCGCGAACCCGCCCCCGATCACCATGGCTCCATTGGGCTGAAGGGCTATCGCCAGCACTGCGGCGCTCGCTTCGGGGTCAAAGGTCGTGTCCAGGTCCCCGCTGGGCGTGAGACGGGCGATGTGCGCGCGCTTCGTCCCGTTGATCGTGGTGAACTGTCCGCCCAGGAGGATCGACCCGTCGGGCTGGACGGCGAGCGCGTAGACGTCGGATATGTTGAAGTTTCCCGTGAGGACGGGCTGGTGGAAGGTGGTGTCGAGCGTACCGTTGGGGTTGAGCCTGGCCACATTCGTGCACTTCGAGCTGTTGACCGTGTTGAACGTCCCTGCGACGATGACGTAGGGATAGCCGCCCGGGCCGCCCGGCTGCAGGGCGATGGCGTAGACCTGGCCGTTGAGACTCGGGTAAAACTCCGGGTCGGCGGTTCCATCCGGCCTGAGCCGCGCCACGTTGTGGCAATCCAGGGGCTGGGGCGCCCCCCGGGGCTGAATCTGGGTGAAGTTGCCGCCGATCAGGATCTGGTTGACCTGGGGGCTGTTTAGGTCCGACGGCCCCGGCTCCAGCACCATCAC
The DNA here is from genome assembly GCA_964527955.1 of uncultured Opitutaceae bacterium. GTDB lineage: Bacteria > Verrucomicrobiota > Verrucomicrobiia > Opitutales > Opitutaceae > Palsa-1447. Next base: position 17,307 of record CAZGOX010000005.1, read on the forward strand.
GTTGACCGGCCCGTTGACGTTGGGGTTGAACCCATCGATCGAGGAGGGGGTTCCCGCGGGCGCCAACTGGGGCGGAGGCGAGGCGTGCAAGGAGGGTCCAAAACCTGCGGCGCACCACGCGGCGAGCCCCACCAGGGAGGATCTCAGCGCACGCGAGTTAAGACACGAAATGATGGGCATGGAGGATGCGGTGGAAGATATGGCGCCAGCGGATGCGAACGGTCAGAAAAACACCAACCCCCCTATTTTGGCCAGCCGAAACAGCGCGGCCGGGCCGGGCCGGGGGTGGTTGCCAGGGAATGCATCACGGCCATTAGTGCCCGCTGGCGTGTTTCAGTTCCAGAAAAATCAGGTTTGCACCGGAAAAATGCGCCCCCTGCTTGCCGCACGGGACATTTGGAACATGCTGGTGGCCATGAAAGCCAACCCCGCACTTGTTTTGACCTTTCTTGCCGCCATGACCACCTCCCTGAATGCCGAACCGCTCAAGGTCGGCGACCAAGCCCCAAACGTCACCGGGATCACCGAGAGTGGCGCCCCCATCCAGTTCGCCGACGTGTACAAGGCCCAGGCCTATACGCTCGTCTACTTTTTCCCCAAGGCCGACACATCGGGATGTACCGCGCAGGGGTGTTCGCTCCGGGACGCCTACGCCGATCTCACCGCAAAGGGTGTGGCGATCCTGGGCGTCAGCCACGACGGCGCCGAGACCCAAAAGGCATTCAAGGAGAAGTACCACTTCCCGTTCACGCTCATAGCGGATCCCGACCAGGTGGTCGTGAAGGCGTTCGGCGTGCCCGACTTGCCGATTCCCCTGATGCATCTGGCCACACGCCAGGCTTTCCTGATCAAGGACGGAAAGATTGTCTGGGCTGACTACAAGGCAAAGACCAAGGAGCAGGCCGCCGACGTGCTGAAGGTGCTCGCCTCCCTGGGAGGTTGATGGATTCGCCTACACCTTGGTCGCCAGCACCTTGTCGACCCGCCGCCGGTCCATTTCCACAACCTGGAAGCGCCAGCCGGACCATTCGAACTGGTCCCCCGCCTGGGGAATGCGACCGAATTGGGTGACGACAAAGCCTCCGACCGTCTGAAACTCCGCCGCCTTCTCGTGGGGCAGCGGCCCGGTAAGCCCGAGCAGGGTTTCCAAATCCGGCGCCGGCAGCATGGCGTCGATGAGCCAGGCTCCGTCTTCGCGGCGGACGGCCTTGGGCTGGCTTGCCCTTCCCCTCTCCGGAAGATCTCCGACAATGGCCTCCAGGACGTCGATCAGCGTCACCAGCCCCTGCACCGCCCCGAATTCGTCCGCCACGACCGCAACGTGCTTCCCGACGCTCTTGAACTGCTCGAGCAGCTGGATCGCCGTCATCGTCTCCGGGACCTGGAGGGGCTGGACGAGCAGGTTCTTCAGGGTGGTCGGAAGGCCAATCGCTGAATGGGCCCAGAGGGCCTTTACGGCCACCATGCCCACGATCCGGTCCCGCTTGCCCTGGTAGACGGGAAAGTGGGAGTGGCCGCTGGTGACGATCTTGCGCCAGTTCGCCTCCTCCGGGTCGTCGATGTTGAGAAAGACGATCTTCGGCCTCGGCGTCATCATGGCGGTGACCTTCAACTGGTCCAACCTGAGCACGCGGTCGACCATCTCCTTTTCCACCCGCTGGAAGACGCCCTCGTTCAGGCCCTGCTCCACCAGCGCCCGGACCTCCTCCTCGCCGACCTTCTCCTTTGCGGGTCGAGCGCGCCGGAACGCCCACCAAGCCGCCGCCGCGGCGAGCGCAAGCACGGCTAGGGATAGGGCCAGGGTCAGGTTCACGGTGCGGGGATCCTAGCGCCGGACGGCCGCCCGGCGCAATCACGGCTTTCTTTTGGGCCGGGGATGCCCCAGAATGTTCACCGATGCCACGGACAAGCCTTTTCCTGAACCTCGCCCTCGCTGCCGGCCTGCTTTTCGGCGCGGCCTGCTCCGTCTCGCCTGACCAGCCCAAGACCTGGACTCCCGTCATCCTGAATCCCAGCCAGCGCACGATCGCATTGAAGATGCGGCTCGCCCAGGGCCTGAAGGTGACCCTTCCGAGGCCGCAGGAGGGCCCGGGCTACGAATGGCAGGTCGTCGCAAACACGGAGGACGTCCTGCAGCAGCTCACGCCCCTGTACCCGATGCACGGGGCGCCCGAGCCGGGTCCGGGCGGCCAACGCACGGTTTCCTTCGTGACGATCGACGAGGGCAAGTGCGTCCTTCGCTTTGCCGCGCTCAAGCCCTCGGCGCTGTACGCCGAGCCCACCGACACCTTCGAGCTCACCATCGTTGTGAGACGCTAAGAGGGGTGTAGTTTTTCAACTCCCCCTTAAAGGCCGATTGGTGAGAGCCCGGGCAAGGGCAACGCTGAAGGGATGGGTCGAGCTCAGGCGGGCTCTTCGGAGGTCGACCGTGTGAGGCTTTGCGAACGAAAGGCGACTGGAGAGGAGCCCGCCTGAGCTCGACCCATCCCTTCGCCCACTTCACTCAATTCGGCCCTCGTCGAAATCGAGCAGGTCGGGCACGCTCTTGATTTCGCCGACCCGGTCGGCGCATCCCATGGCGGTCAGCGCCTCCCGGAGAAAGTCCTGGCCCGACGGGGTCATCCCCTTCTGGACCAGCTCCCGGTTCCATTTTGCGGCCCGGACATCCTTGGGAAAAAGCGCGAGCAGCCTGGCATCGACCTCCGCCTCGTCGGCGGACCCGTGCACGATCGCCTCGACGGCCGCGGGGTCCACGCCCAGGTGCATGCAAAGGAACCTGTCGAGCCCGCGCTTGTAGTTCTTGGCGTAGCTCGCGGGTAGGGCGCCGTGCCTCTTCACATACCGGCACTTCGCGATGAAGCGCGGCAGGTAGAGGAGGCCCGTGGCCGCATGCGGCACATAGGGCGACGGCAGGCAGGTGAGGACCTCCCCAGTCGAGCCGGGAATGGGTCGGGAGGGCATCGGCGGGCGGCGCGCAGGCGCCCTAGGGGAGGTCTGTGTCGCCCATCAGGTAGCGGTCGCACTCCCGCGCGGCGCCCCGCCCCTCGTTGATCGCCCAGACGACCAGGCTCTGGCCGCGGCGGCAGTCGCCCGCCGCAAAGACGCCCTTGATGTTGGTCGCGTACTTCTCGTGCTCGGCCTTGATGTTGCTGCGGGCGTCGGTCTCCAGGCCGATCTCCTTGAGGATCGCCTGCTCGGGCCCGACAAACCCCATCGCGAGGAGGACGAGCTGCGCGGGCCGGGTCTTCTCCGTCCCGGGGACCTCCCTCGGGATGAACTGGCCCTTCTCGTTCCTCTCCCACTTTACTTCCACCGTCACGAGTTCCTTCACGCGGCCGTTCTCGTCTCCGACGAACGACTTGACGGTCGTGAGGTAGATGCGCGGGTCCGAACCGAAGCGCGCCGCGGCCTCCTCCTGGCCATAGTCCATCTTGTAGACCTTCGGCCACTCGGGCCAGGGGTTGTCCGGCGTCCGCTCCAGGGCGGGCTTGGGCAGGATCTCGATCTGGAGCAGGCTCCTGCAGCCGTGGCGCATGGAGGTCCCCACGCAGTCGGTGCCCGTGTCCCCGCCGCCGATCACGACGACATCCAGGTCCCGTGCGTGGATGGGGCTGTTTCCGGACCCGCCGTCGAGCACGGCCTTGGTGTTCGCCGTCAGGAATTCCATCGCGAAGTGCACGCCCTTCAGCCCGCGGCCGGGGATCGGCAGGTCGCGGGGCTGGGTCGCGCCGGTGCAGAGGACGGTCGCGCTGTACTCCTTCAGGAAGATCTGGGGCTCCACGTTTTCGCCGACGTTGGCGTTGCAGATGAACTTGACCCCCTCCTCCTCGAGGAGGCGGATGCGGCGCAGCACGACCTCGCGCTTGTCGAGCTTCATGTTCGGGATCCCATACATGAGCAGCCCGCCCGGCCGGTCCGCCCGCTCGAAGACGGTCACGGTGTGGCCTGCGCGGTTGAGCTGCGCGGCGGCCGAGAGCCCCGCCGGCCCGGATCCGATGACGGCCACCTTCCTGCCGGTCCGCACGCGCGGCGCGTCGGGGAGCACCCACCCCTCCTCCCAGGCGCGGTCGATGATGGAGGCCTCGATGTTCTTGATCGTGACCGGGGACGAATTGATCCCGAGGACGCACGAGCCCTCGCAGGGGGCCGGGCACACCCGTCCTGTGAACTCCGGGAAATTATTGGTCTTGTGCAGCCGGTCGAGCGCCTCGCGCCAGAGCCCGCGGTAGACGAGGTCGTTCCACTCCGGGATGATGTTGTTGATCGGGCAGCCGGATGCCATTCCGCTGATGAGCTTCCCGGTATGGCAAAAGGGCACCCCGCAGTCCATGCAGCGCGCCCCCTGCTGGCGGAGCTTCTTCTCCTCCATGCCGTGGTGGAACTCCTGCCAGTTGGCCACGCGCTCGAGCGGGGGCTGGTCCACGGGAAGCTCCCGCAGGTATTCGATGAATCCGGTTGGTTTTCCCATGGGGCGAAGTCGTGTGTGTTGTCCGGGCGGCTTCCGCGTCAGTTGCCGCCGACGCGGGACAGGTCGCGGGCGTTCTCCTCGAAGGCCGCCATGATGGCGGCGTCCCCGGTCAGGCCCTGATCCTGCGCCTTCTGGAGGCAGGCGAGCACGCGCTTGTAGTCCTTGGGCATGATCTTGACGAAGCGGGGGACCGTGGCCTCCCAGTTGTCGAGGACCGCCCGGGCCCTCGTGCTCCCGGTGTTTGCGAGGTGGCGCTCGACCATGGCCCGGACCTCGGCGATTTCCCCGGCGGACTCGAGCTTCTCGATGCCGACCATCTGCTGGTTCACCCGCCCGGGGAAGTCGCCCACTTCGTCGAGCACGTAGGCCACGCCCCCGGACATGCCGGCCGCAAAGTTGCGGCCCGCCCGCCCCAGGACGACGACGCGGCCCCCGGTCATGTACTCGCAGCCGTGGTCGCCGACGGACTCGACCACGGCGCTGACGCCGCTGTTGCGCACGCAGAACCGCTCGCCCGCCATGCCGCGGATGTAGACCTCGCCCCGTGTGGCACCGTACAGGGCGACGTTGCCCACGATGATGTTCTCGGAGGCCTCGAACGTGGACCCCGCGGGCGGATACACGATGATCTTGCCGCCGGAAAGACCCTTGCCGACGTAGTCGTTGGCGTCGCCCTCGAGGATCAGCGTCATGCCCTTGGGCATGAAGGCGCCGAAGCTCTGCCCCGCCGATCCCTTGAAGTGGAGCCGGATGGTGTCCTCGGGAAGGCCGGCGGACCCCCACTTCCGGGTCACCTCGCTCCCTGTGATCGTCCCGACCACGCGGTGGATGTTGCGGATGGGCAGCTCGGCCGCGACCTTCTCGCCCCGCTCGATCGCCGGGCCGCACAGGTCGAGGAGAACGGTCAGGTCCAGGGACTTCTCCAGCCCGTGATCCTGGGAAATCTGGCAGTAGCGGCCCACCTCGGGGCCCACGTCCGGCTGGTACAGGATGTTGCTGAAGTCGACCCCCCTGGCCTTCCAGTGGTCCACGGCCTTCCTGGGCTCGAGGCGCTCCACGTGGCCGATCATCTCCTCGATCGAGCGGAACCCGAGCTGGGCCATCAGCTCCCGGGCCTCCTCGGCCACGAAGCGCATGAAGTTGATGACGTGCTCGGGCTTGCCGGAGTACTTGGCGCGCAGGCCGGGGTCCTGGGTCGTGACGCCCACCGGGCAGGTGTTCAGGTGGCAGACCCTCATCATGATGCAGCCGGTGGCGACGAGCGGAGCCGTCGCAAAGCCGAACTCCTCGGCGCCGAGCAGCGTGGCGATGACCACGTCCCGTCCGGTCTTGAGCTGGCCGTCGGTCTCGACGGCGATCCGGCTGCGCAGGTTGTTCAGGACCAGGGTCTGGTGGGTCTCCGCAAGGCCGAGTTCCCAGGGAAGGCCCGCGTGCGTGATCGAGGTCTGCGGCGAGGCGCCGGTTCCGCCGTCATATCCGCTGATCAGCACCACGTCCGCGTGCGCCTTGGCGACGCCCGCGGCCACGGTGCCGACGCCGACCTCGGCGACCAGCTTCACGCTGATGCGGGCCCGGCGGTTCCCGTTCTTCAGGTCGTGGATCAGCTCGGCCAGGTCCTCGATGGAATAGATGTCGTGGTGCGGCGGCGGGGAAATGAGCCCCACGCCCGCGGTCGTGAGCCGCGTCTTGGCGATCCAGGGATACACCTTCGTGCCCGGCAGCTGGCCGCCCTCGCCCGGCTTGGCGCCCTGCGCCATCTTGATCTGCAATTCGCGGGCGTTCACCAGGTACTCGCTGGTCACGCCGAACCGGCCGGAGGCGACCTGCTTGATCGCCGAGTTCTTCGAGTCCCCGTTGGACATGGGCTTGTACCGCTCGGGATCCTCGCCGCCCTCGCCCGTGTTGCTCTTCCCGCCGATGCGGTTCATGGCGATCGCCAGCGTCTCGTGGGCCTCCTGGCTCAGGGAGCCGTAGGACATCGCGCCGGTCTTGAAGCGCTTCATGATGGCCTCGACGGGCTCGACCTCCTCGATGGGCACGGGCGCGCCGGCCTTGAAATCGAGAAGGCCGCGCAGGGTGCAAAGCTTCTGCGCCTGGTTGTCGATGAGCTTGGAATACTCCCGGAAGGCCGCGTAGCTGCCCGTCCGGACCGCCTTCTGCAGGCGGTGGATCGCCTCGGGGCTGAACAGGTGCTGCTCGCCCTCGTTGCGCCATTGGTACTGGCCTCCGACCGGGAGCCCGTGACTGTTGACGTCGCGCCCGGGGAACGCCGCGTGGTGCCTGGCCAGCACCTCCTGGGCGATCACGTCGAGGCCGATGCCCCCCACCCGCGACGACGTCCAGGTGAAGTAGTGGTCGATCACGTCCTGCCTGAGCCCGAGGGCCTCGAACACCTGGGCGCCCCGGTAGCTCTGGATCGCCGAAATCCCCATCTTCGACATCACCTTGATGACCCCCTTGGACGCCGCCTTCACCATGTTCTTGCACGCGGTCTTGTGGTCGATGTTCACCAGGAGCCCCTCGCGGATCATGTCGTCGATCGTCTCAAACGCGACATAGGGGTTGATGGCGCTGACCCCGTAGCCGATCAGCAGCGAGAAGTGATGGACCTCGCGAGCCTCGCCCGTCTCCAGGACCAGGCTGACGCGCGTGCGCAGCCCCTCGCGGATCAGGTAGTGGTGCAGGCCCGCGATCGCCAGCAGGGACGGCACCGGCGCGTAGTCGCGGTTCACACCGCGGTCGCTCAGGATGATGACGTTGACCTCGTCCTCCTCGATCATCCTGCGGGCCATGGCGGAGAGCTCCTCCATGGACTTCGCGAGCCCCTGCTCGCCCCGGGTGACGCGGAAGAGGATCGGCAGCACGCCGATGCGCAGCCCGGGAAGGTTCAGGTGGCGGATCTTCGCGAATTCCTCATTGGTGAGGATGGGCCACTTGAGCTCGACCCGCCGGCAGGCGGACGGGCCGGGGTGCAGGAGGTTTCCCTCGGAGCCAAGCCGCGTCTCGGCCGAGGTGATCAGCTCTTCGCGGATGCAGTCGATCGGCGGGTTCGTGACCTGGGCGAAGAGCTGCTTGAAGTAGTCGTAGAGGAGGCGCGGCTTGTTCGACAGCACGGCCAGGGCCGCGTCGTTGCCCATCGATCCCATGGCCTCGATGCCATCGCGGGCCATGGGCGAGAGGATGATGCGCTCGTCCTCATGGGTGTAGCCGAAGGCGATCTGGCGCTGGAGGAGCGTCTTGTGGTCGGGGACGGGCACCTCCGGCGCCGCCGGAAGGTCGTTCAGGTGGACCAGGTGCTCCGCGAGCCACTCGCGGTACGGGCGGTCGCCCGAGATGGCGGCCTTGATCTCCTCGTCCTCGACGATCCTTCCCTGCTCGGTGTCGACCAGGAACATGCGCCCGGGCTGCAGCCGTCCCTTCGAGAGGATGTTCTCGGGCGGGATGTCGAGGACCCCGGCCTCGGAGGCCATGACCACGAGCCCGTCCTTGGTCACGTAAAAGCGGGATGGGCGCAGCCCGTTGCGGTCCAGGACGGCCCCGATCTGGCGGCCGTCGGTGAACGCAATCGAGGCCGGGCCGTCCCACGGCTCCATCAGGCAGGAATGGTACTGGTAGAAGGCCCGCCGCGAATCGTCCATGCTCTCATGGTTGGCCCAGGGCTCGGGGATCATCATCATCATCGCGTGCGCCAGGGGCCGGCCCGCGAGCACGAGCAGCTCGAGCGTGTTGTCGAACATCGCCGAGTCGCTCCCGTTCGGATTGATGATCGGCAGGATCTTCTTCATGTCCTCGCCGAAGAGCTTGGAGTCGAACAGCGCCTCGCGGGCATGCATCCAGTTGATGTTGCCTCGCAGCGTGTTGATTTCGCCATTGTGCGCGATGTACCGGTAGGGGTGCGCGCGGTCCCAGCTCGGGAACGTGTTCGTGCTGAAGCGCGAGTGGACGAGCGCGAGGGCCGTCTCCACCAAGGGGTTCTGGAGGTCCGTGTAGTACTTGGCGAGTTGCTCGGTGAGCAGCATCCCCTTGTAGACAAAGGTCTTGTACGACAAGCTGGGCATGTACCAGGACTCGGCGCCGTCCAGGGTGGAAGTGCGGATGTCGGCGTACGCGCGCTTGCGGATGACGTAGAGCTTGCGCTCGAAAGCCATGGGATCCTCCAGGCCCGGCGCCCGGCCGATGAAAACCTGGCGTATGAACGGCTCGCTCGACTTGGCCGTCTCGCCCAGCGCGGAATTGTCGGTGGGGACCGTGCGCCAGCCCAGGAGCTCCTGGCCCTCGGACTGGACGATCTGCCCAAAGCGCTCCTCCAGCCGGCGGCGCTTGAAACGGTCCTTGGGCAGGAACACCAGGCCGCTTCCGAATTCGCCGGGGCCCGGAATCGAGATGCGGGCCTTCTTCGCCGCCTCCTTAAGGAAGGCGTGGGGCATCTGGATCAGGACGCCGGCGCCGTCGCCCGTGTTCGCCTCCGAGCCCGAGGCTCCCCGGTGGTCCAGGTGCTCGAGCACCTGGATTGCCTGCAGGAGGATCTTGTTCGACTTGCGCCCCTTTACGTCGACCACGAAGCCGACGCCGCAGCTGTCGTGCTCGTACCATGGATCGTACAAACCCTGCTTCTTGGGGAGGCCGGAGACCCCTTGGCGCGCGGGGCCGCTCCGGCCGCGCGTACAGGGCGTGGATTCTGGGTTGGGTGGCTGGGTCACAGTCTGGAAAGGTTCAAGGTCACCGAAGGTTGCGCAAAAAAAGGGCCGTCCTCGTCATTTCGAGAGCGGCCCTGTGCGATGATTGCTGGAGTGCTCTCTGCCTTCAAAAGAATCGGATGGTTTTCGTGGCCATTTCGGCATGCTCGGTGTCCGAGCATCCGGAGTTGGTCGGGGCATCGGCCCTGAGTTCCGTCGGTTTGACGAGATTGTTGCTGAGCAGGTAATTCTCGACCTCCTCGCCCGAAACGTCGGCCAGCAGGACTCCGTCGATCTCAACGCAAGGCGACAGGGGCTGCCCGGACTTGCGCACCATCTCTTCGTAGTTCGCCCGGTCGCTGATGATGTCGACGTCCTGGTAATCGAGGCCGTACTTGCGAAGCGTCGCGCGGACCCCGTTGGACCATCCGCACTGCGGCTTGAGATAGGCTTTGATGTTCATGACGTAAATGTAGGTGCGGGCGGAAGCAGCGCAAGACATACGGAGCTATTTGCGCCAATCAAGCCCTCTCTTTGGAAATTTCTGGCTGCCGCGCACGGGTTGGCCTAGCACTTGCCGGATGAAAGTCCTCGTCACCGGCGCCGCCGGCTTCATCGGCCACCACGTAGCCCGCCGGCTGGCCGAGTCCGGGCGGTGCGAAGTGCTGGGCGTGGACAACCTCGACGCCTACTACGACGTGGCGTTGAAGCGCGCCCGGATCGGGGAGCTGGCGGCGTTTCCGGACTTTCATTTCGTGGCCGGGGACTTTGCCGAGGCGGAGAAGTTCTCGGCCCTGGTGGCGCAGTTCAGGCCCGACTACGTCGTCCACCTTGGGGCCCAGCCCGGGGTCCGCCACAGTGTGGAAAACCCGGGAGCCTACGTGCACAGCAACCTTGTCGGATTTGCGAGCGTCCTTGAGGCCTGCCGGCGCACCCCACCGAAGCACCTGGTCTACGCATCGAGCAGCAGCGTATACGGCGCGGGATCCCGCCCGCCATTCCGCGAGCAGGACGACACGGACCAGCCCACCTCCTTCTACGGAGCAACCAAGAGGAGCAATGAGATCATGGCGCACAGCTACGCGCGCGCCCACGGGCTGAACGCGACCGGCCTGCGGTTCTTCACGGCTTACGGGCCGTGGGGAAGGCCCGACATGGCCCCGACGCTCTTCGCGAGGGCGATCTGCGAGGGCCGGCCGCTGCAGCTCTTCAACCATGGCAGGAACCTGAGGGATTTCACGTACGTGGATGACATCGCCGACGGCGTGGTGAAGGTGCTTCTCTATCCGGCAACGGCCTCATCCGATCCCCCCTGTAGAATCTTCAACCTCGGCCACAACCGCCCGGTCGAGATGCTGGCGTTCGTCCGCTTGCTGGAGGGCCTCCTCGGCCGCAAGGCGCAGGTCGAATTGCTGCCGGCCCAGGCCGGCGACATGGTGGAGACCTGCGCGGACTTGACGGCCGTGCACGCCGCCATTGGGTTCACGCCCAAGGTCCCCCTCGAGGAGGGCCTGCCCCGGTTTGTCGCCTGGTTCAAGAGCTACTACAGTTTGTAAGGCACTAAGGGTAGGGACGGGCGGCCCGCCCGTCCGGGCAAACTTCGGAGCCATTCGTAGGCCCGGACGCGCGAGCCGCGCGTCCCTACCCGGTTTCCGTCAAACCAGCCCAGTCCCCACTTGCTACAATTGGGGTTCATCCATAACCCTTCCACCGGTCGTCCACACCCCCTTTAACCATGTCCAAACCCGCCGCCCCCGCCAAAGCCACCGCAACCGTCCCCGCCGCCGCGGCACATGTCCGCGACAAGAACATCGAGCTCGCGCTCTCCTCGATCACCAAGGAATTCGGCGAAGGGTCGATCATGCGCCTGGGCAGCAACGCCAAGATGAAGGTCGAGACGCTCTCGACCGGCTCGCTGGCGATCGACCTCGCCCTCGGCGTCGGCGGCCTTCCGCTAGGCAGGATCGTGGAAATCTACGGCCCGGAGTCCTCCGGCAAGACGACGTTCTGCCTCAGCGTGATCGCCGAGGCCCAGAGAAAGGGCGGTCTCGCGGCCTTCATCGACGTCGAACACGCGCTCGACCCAAAGTACGCGCGGGTGGTCGGCGTGAAGCTCGACGACCTGCTGGTGTCCCAGCCAGACAGCGGCGAGGACGCGCTCAACATCATGGAGACGCTCATCCGCTCCAACAGCATCGACGTCATCGTCCTCGACTCCGTCGCCGCCCTCATCACCAAGGCCGAGCTCGACGGCCAGATGGGCGACATGACCATGGGCAGCCAGGCCCGCCTGATGTCGCAGGCCATGCGCCGCCTCACCGCCGTCGTCAGCAAGACCAACTGCGTGTGCATTTTCACCAACCAGATCCGCGAAAAGATCGGCGTGATGTTCGGCAGCCCCGAGACGACCTCCGGCGGCCGCGCGCTCAAGTTTTTCTCGTCGGTCCGCATCGACATCCGCCGCAAGGACCAGATCAAGACCCCCGACGGCAAGGTCATCGGCAACCGCACCAAGATCAAGGTGGTGAA
>CAZGOX010000006.1:0-27505 GCA_964527955.1 uncultured Opitutaceae bacterium
GTCCTCACCTGCCGTGCCCGGCGTGGTGGGCCACGACAAAGAAGAGTCCGACGAAAAAGAGCAGCGCCGACACGCTGATCAGGGCTCCGGCCAGGAACGGCGTTCCCTGCAGGCTGATCCGCCAGCTGGGCGGCTTGAGCCCCTCGCTCAGGCCGGTGACCTCTACAAGCTCCGGGGCGAGCAGGGCCGCGCGGAACCGGACCGCGTCGCAGTAGCGGTCGATGGGCTTGCGGCGCAGCGCGGTCAGGACGATCTCCTCGGCCTGCGGCGAAATCGCCGGGTTCAGTTTCCTGGGCGCCACGGGGTCCCCGGTCACGCGCATCTGGGCGGCCTTCCACGGATCCTCATCCTTGAAGGGGAGCTGCCCCGTCAGCATCTGGTAGAGAACGACGCCCAGGCCGTAGACGTCGGTGCGCTCGTCGTTCTTCTTGTTCGTCACCTGCTCGGGGGCCATGTACTCGGGGGTCCCAAAGAGCGGCGTGAGGGCGGCGATCAGGCTTCGCGAGGCGGACATCTCCGTGGCCAGCCCGAAGTCCATAATCCGGAGCGTGCGGTCCCGGCAGATCATGATGTTCCCGGGCTTGATGTCCCTGTGGACCACGCCGCGGTCGTGCATCGCCTTGAGGCCCTCGCACAGGACTGCGGCGATCTTCAGCGCGTCCTTCTCGGGCAGGGGTTTTGTGAGGTGCAGGATACAGGCGAGCGTGCATCCGTCCAGGAACTCCATCGCGATGTACGGGCGGCTCTTCTTGCCCTGAACGGGAATGAGCCTGAGCAGGCATGGGTGGTCGAGGATCAGCCCTATCCGCTCCTCCCGGAGGAACCGGCCAAAGGTCACCGGGTCGCTCTCGGCCCTCAGGAGAGGAACCTTGACGGCCACGGTGCGTCCCCCGTCCGAAAGGTCCTCGGCGCGAAACACCGTGGCCATTTCGCTCCGGCCGACGGGTTCGCGAATCAGGAATCGGCCGTCAAGCAGGTACCCTGGCGGAAGCTCGTCCTCGAGCGGCTTGCCTATGCCCTCCCGGGCGGGCAGACGCGCGCAGCAATCGACGCCATCGAGCGGGGCCGGGCGCGATACAGGCGGTCGGGCGATGGCCGAGGCTTCGGACATGTTGGGGTCCATACTAGCGGCACAGGGGCCGCTTGTTGCCTAAAATCTTCAAGCCGCCGCATTAAATAAACATTAAACGCGTGCATGAAGCGGAATCCCCCGGCACAATGCCCGGCGCCGGTCCGCCATGCGCCCCACCATGAAGGCACTCCTGCTCGCATTGCCGTTCGCAGCCGCCACCGCGGTTGCCTCCCCCTCTGAGGACGCGGCCCGCCAGCTCGCGGAACGGGTTGTTCCCGCGCTCGCCGGGAAGTTGAGGTTTGAGGAGATCCCCCGCGACGCGGAGCGCGACGTCTACGAGATCGAAAGCCAGGGGGGAATGGTTGTGCTCCGCGGAGACAACGGCGTGGCGATGGCCTCGGCGCTCAACCGGTACCTTGAGGAGTTCTGCCGCTGCGAGATTTCCTGGGATTGCGGAAACCAGCTCGACGTGCCGAATCCGGCGCCGGCCGTCCCCGGGAACCTGCGCGTGGTGAGCCCGTACCGCTTCCGGTACGCCTACAACTACTGCACCCACGGCTACACCATGGCGTGGTGGGACTGGCCGAGGTGGCAGCACGAGCTCGATTTCCTCGCCCTGAAGGGCGTGAACCTCGGCTTGGTGATCGAGGGGCAGGAACAGGTCTGGATCGATGCGCTTGCACGGTTTGGATACGCCGGCGCGGATGTGCGCACGTGGCTCTGCCTCCCGTCCCACCAGCCCTGGCAGTACATGTCGAACATGGAGGGCTACGGCGGACCCCTTTCGCAGGCACTGGTCGACAGGCGCCTCGCACTCGGCAGGAGCATCACGGCGCGGATGCGCGAACTCGGCATGGAGCCCGTCCTGCAGGGGTACTACGGCATCGTGCCCTCGGATTTCAAGGCTAGGTTCCCGGCGGCAAAGATTCATGCACAGGGCATCTGGGGCGGGCTCAAGCGGCCCGACATGCTCGATCCGCTCGACCCCATGTTTGCCAGGATGGGCGCGGCGTTCTACGAGGCCCAGTCCCGCCTCTATGGCGGGGCTCCCGGCTTCCTCGCCGCCGACCCCTTCCACGAGGGGGGCTCCACGGAGGGCATCGACCTGGCCGCCTGCGGGAAGGCGATCTACGGGGCGATGGACCGGTCCCGCCCGGGCGTCACGTGGGTGCTGCAGTCGTGGCTGGACAACCCCCGGCAGCCGATGATCGACGCCCTCGACAAGTCGAGGATCCTCGTCCTGGACCTCTTCTGCGAATCGACGGAGCATTGGCGCACGCGGGGCCAGTTCGGGCGCACGCCCTGGCTTTGGTGTTCCATCAACAATTTTGGGGGGAATATCGGGCTCGGCGGGAAGCTCGACCTGCTCCGGACAAAGCCAGCGGCTGCCCTGGCCGAGGCGGGCCCGGGAAAGGGCTCGATGGTGGGAATCGGCGCCCTGATGGAGGGCAGCGAGACCCAGCCGATGCTGTGGGAGATGTTCCTCGGCAATTCGTGGCGGAGCGAGGCGCCGGAATTCGGCCCTTGGATCGGGGACTACGCGACAAGGCGGTACGGCCGGGCCGACCCGCACGCGGCGCAGGCATTGGGGACTCTCGCCGACACCGTCTATGGGGAGACAGGCTCGCTTGCGAACGCGGTATTGTGCGCGCGACCCTCGCTCGAACCGTACCCGAAGGCGGATTTCTGGGGGACGACGAAGCCCGCCTACGACACGACGCGGCTGGTCGAGGCCTGGAGGGAACTGCTGGAGGCCGCGCCCGCCTGCGGCGCCAGCGACGGCTACCGCTACGACGCGGTCGACCTCGGGAGGCAGGTGCTTTCGGATCTCGTCATGCGCTACCATCATGCGGTCCTCGACGCCTACGCCCGGAGGGACGCCGCGGAGCTCGCGCGGCTGCGCCCCAGGATGCTTGGGCTGATCCGGGACATCGACGCGCTGCTTGGGACGCGCAGGGAGTTTCTGCTCGGCGCCTGGCTCGCCGACGCGCGCAGCTACGGAGCCACGCCGGAGGAGAGCGATCGCTGTGAGCAGGATTCCCGTGAGTTGCTGACCACTTGGACAAGCGAGGATGGGGTGACTGCGGACTATGCGAACCGGGAGTGGAACGGCCTCGTCGGGACGTTTTACCTCGCCCGCTGGAAGACGTGGCTGGATGCCCTGGATGCCGCGCTGGCAGACGGCCGCCCTGTCGATCTCCAGGCGGTGCTGGGCCGGATCCGGGACTCGGACATGGCCTGGACCCGGAGCCACGATGGCTATCCCTCCGAGCCGGGCGGCGATCCGGTCGGGATGTCACGCAGGCTGTTCGAAAAATACTCCGCCGACGCAGGGAGCCCGGATCTCGATGCGAAATTCGCCGAAGACTTCCTGCATGGCGCCAACCCGGACCGCGCGCTCACGTTGATCAACCCGCCCGCGTGGGGCCGCGTGGTGGGGCCGGACACGACGGGATCGATCGGAGTCCATCCATCCTCCGCCCAGGAATTCCGTTTTCACCTGGACCTCGCGCACCTGCTTCCCGAGCACAGCTACCTCCTTACGCTGAACGGCAATCCACAGCGCGCGGGCAATGAATTCCTGCCCAACCCGGTGCCCGGGAATCCGAAGGAAAAATACTACGACTTCTTCATCGCAACGACGGACGACAGCGGGTCCTACAGCGGGGACTTCGCGGTGCATCTGCACCCCGGGGACTATGACATCCGGTTCTACGTCAAGGACACGGCCGACTTTAAGATCGTTCTGTACCACGATTTCTTCCAGACCAAGGTGCATTAAATCCGGGAAGTCCGTGCACCGAATTTCAGCAACCCTGTCATGTGCGTTCATGATGGCGGGGTGTTCCACCTATAGCGCCAAGCCGCTGGACAAGGCTGCGCTCGACAAGGCGCTGGCGGCCCCGTCGCTGGAGTCCGTGAAGGTGGCGGCAGGCAGCCTTCGCCATCCCCTGATTCGCCCGATCGTGATCGACGGCCGTGGCGGCTTCTCGCCCGACGAGATCGCCGTGATGGCTGTGCTCCTGAGCCCGGACCTGAGGGCCCTGCGGGACCAGCGCGGCGTCGCCGGGGCGCAGGTTCTCCAGGCGGGCATCCTGCCAAATCCCCAGCTCGGCTATTCGGTCGACGTGCCCCACGGCAACGCCGACCCGACGGTCGTCCCGGCACACGGGCTGAGCCTGACCTGGGATCTTGCGGCCCTGGTCTCCCGCGGCGACCATGTCGCGGCCGCGAGGGCGGACTCGGAGTCCATAGATCTCTCCGTGGCATGGCAGGAGTGGCAGGCCGCACAGGAAGCCAGGCTCCGGGCATTTCGCATCGTCTCGATAGAGGCACGATTGCGGCTGGCCCGTGAGGCGGAGGACAA
This sequence comes from uncultured Opitutaceae bacterium, assembly GCA_964527955.1. GTDB lineage: Bacteria > Verrucomicrobiota > Verrucomicrobiia > Opitutales > Opitutaceae > Palsa-1447. The sequence continues at coordinate 4,440 of CAZGOX010000006.1, forward strand.
CCTGGCCGGGACTGTCGGCCTCATCAAGAAGGCCGCCGGGTTGGGGTACAGGACCCTACCCGATCTCACGGCCGCGGTCACGGCATGGGCGGACACCCGGCATGCGCGACTGGAGTTGGAGCAACAAGACTCCTCCGAAAGAACGGCGCTCGACCTGGAACTGGGCCGTGCGCCCGGGGAGGTTGTGCCCCTCAAGCCCGCGGTCGATTTTCCCGTGCTGGCTGCAGACCAGGGCACAGCCGATTCCCTTCTCTCCGGCCTGGAGGAACGGCGCCTCGACCTCCTCGCGCTTCGGCGCGGCTACGAAAGCCAGGAGGCGACGCTGCGCGCGGCCGTGCTCTCGCAGTTTCCCAGGATCGGCGTGAGCCTGAACAAGGCGCGCGACACGACCCCGATCTACACCCGCGGCTACGGCGTGGCCATCGACATCCCGATCTTTGACCGCAACCAGGGAGCCGTGGCCGCAGGCCGCGCAACGCGCCAGCAGCTCTTCGATGAATACGTCGCCCGTGTCGCCGAGGCCCGGTCCCAGGTCCCGGAGATCATCGCCGAGCTGGCGGTGATTCGGGAGGAGATCAAGTCCGTGGCGGACGAGTTGCCCGGGCTCCGGCGCACGGCCGCCTCGTACGACACCGCCCTTCGCGCGGGAACCGTGGACGCACCTGCCGCTGGGGAGGCGCGCGCGGCCGAGCTGGGGATGGAAATTGAGCTGAGCCGGCTCCACCAGCAGGCGCTCGAGCTCAGCGTGGCCCTCGAGGTGGCAGCCGGGCGCCCCCTGCTCAACATCGCGGCCAACACTCCCTGGATTTCTCCATGAAAAGAAACCTTGTACTGGCAATCTTGCTCGCGGCCCTCGCCGCGGGCGCCTGGTGGTGGCTCGGGTCGCGGCCTTCGGAACGGGCGGCCGAGGCGGCGCCGGTTGCCCAGGTGCGGGTCGCTCCCCTTCGCCTGCAACCGATCAGCCGAACCCTGCGGGCCTTCGGCGTAGTGGAACCCTCGGCTTCGGGAACCCAGGTGGTCTCGCTGGCGTACGATTGCATCGTGCGGGAGGTGAGCGCGCCGGTGGGTTCGGGCGTGAAGGCCGGCGACCTGCTCTTCGTCGCGGATCCGGCGCCGGAAGCCCGGCTCGAGCTGGAGGACGCGAGGGAAGCCCGCGAATTCGCCGAAAAGAATGTCGAGGCCGCGCGCCAGAGGTACGAGTTGAAGCTGGCGACGGTCGACGAGTTCAGGGCCGCGGAGCAGTCGGCCGAGGATGCACGGCAGAAACTGGAGAGCCTCCAACAGCGTGGTCTTGGCGGGACAAACCGGGTCACCGCGCGGGCGCCGGGCATGGTCCTGAAGCTGGACGCCCAGCCGGGAAGCGTGGTTCCCGCCGGCACACCAATCTTGATCCTGGGGGACTCGAATCACCTGCAGGCCCGCCTCGGAGTCGAGGCGGATGCCGCTCCCTCGTTGCTGGCCGGCCAGCCGGTCACCTTGACGGCCGTTGACCGGCCTTCCTCCGCCATGGTTGCGGCAACAATTGGCACGGTGGGCGCGGCTGTCGATACGGGCACGGGCGAACTCGCCGTTCTGGTCCCGCTCAAGGCCGGGGGAGACTGGCTGCCCGGGGAACATGTGCGGTGCGAGATCGTGCTGGAGACCAAGACAGCGCTGGTGGCTCCCCGGAACGCCGTCCTCCCGGATGGGGACAGCCAGGCGCTCTACACCGTCGTCGGGCGCAAGGCGGTCAAACACACGGTCCGGCCGGGAATCTCGTCCGGCGACGTTGTCGAGGTGATCGGCACCGGCCTTGGCGAAGGAGACCTGGTGGTGGTCGAGGGAAACTATGAACTGGAGGACGGTATGGAGGTCGTCGTTCCGCAGGAGGCGGGAGCCAAGCCGTGACCAGGACCGAATGGCTGCGGGCCCATCGCACACCCGTGGTGGTCCTGTTCGCTTTGCTCGCGATCGGCGGGCTTCTCGCCGCCTTTTTCCTGCCTGTCGCGCTGTTTCCGGACGTCGCCTTTCCCCGCCTTGTCGTCAACATCGACGCGGGTGACCGTCCCGCGGATCGCATGGCCATGGAGGTGACCGCGCCGACCGAGGGAGCCATCCGGTCGGTTCGGGGGGTGCGGGCAATCCGTTCGGTGTCCAGCCGCGGGAGCTGCGACGTCTCGGTCAACTTCGACTGGGGCACCGACATGGTGGCGGCGATGCTCCAGACCGAGGCTGCGATCCAGGGGATCACCGGGGAGTTGCCCGCAGGCACGAGTTTCCGGGTCCAGATCATGGATCCGACTGTGTTCCCGAGCCTGGCCTACAGTCTCACCTCGGACCGAATGTCCCTGGCCCGCCTCCGCGACATCGCAACCTACCAGCTCAGCCCCCTGCTCTCGACGGTGGCGGGGGTGGCCAAGGTCACGGTTCAGGGCGGGGAGGAGTCTGAATACAAGGTGATGCTGGACCCGGCGCGCCTTGAGGCCCACGGCCTGACCCTTGGGGACGTGGCGGCGCGCCTCTCCGCCTCGAACACCATCAAGGCCCTGGGGCGACTCGAGGACAACGACCGGCTCTATCTCGGGGTGCTCGACAACCGCTACTCGACGCCGGAAGACATCGCGGACACCGTGCTGCAGAAGGGGCCGTCCGGCCTTTTGTTCGTCCGGGACCTGGGAACCGTCGAGGCGGGAGCGGTGCCGGAGTGGACCAAGGCGACGGCCGACGGCAGGCAGGCCGTATTCCTGCAGGTGTTCCAGCAGTCCGGTGGAAACACAGTCCAGATCTCAAGTGATGTGCGGGCCCGCCTCGAGGGGATTTCCGGCCGGCTGCCCGCCGGGGTGCGGATCGCCAACTGGTACGACCAGAGCCGGCTCATCCTGGATGCCGCGGGCAACATGCGCGACGCAGTCGTCATTGGCATCTGCCTCGCCGCCGGGGTGCTCTTCCTCTTCCTGAGGAACGGCAGGATCACGCTGATCGCGGCGTCGAGCGTGCCGGTGGTGCTGGCCTCGACGGTCCTGTTCCTTCGGCTCGTCCACGGCAGTTTCAACATCATGACCCTCGGCGGAATGGCCGCTGCGGTCGGTTTGATCATCGATGATGCCATCGTCATGGTGGAACACGTGATGCGGCGCCTGCGCGGCGGCGGCGGGGCAGCGACCGGTCGGGTTTGGGTGGCGGCCGAGGAATTCACGCAGCCGCTGGTGGCGTCCTCCCTCTCGACGATTGTCATCTTCGCGCCCCTGGCGTTCCTTTCCGGCGTCACGGGCGCCTTTTTCAAGGCGCTGTCCCTGACGGTCGCCGCCAGCCTCGCGATCTCGTTCCTGGTTTCATGGTTGGTCGTGCCCATCCTCGCCGACCGGTTCCTGGGAGGGGACGCCGCGGGCCGGGAGGACGGCGGACGGTTCACGACCTCCATGCACGAGCGCTACGCGGCCCTCATGCGGCGGATCCTCGCCAGGCCCGCGCTCCTCCTCTTCGGCGTGGTGCCTCTCCTTGCCGCCGGATGGATTGGCTACCGGAACGTGGGCTCGGGGTTCATGCCAACGATGGACGAGGGGGGATTCATCATCGACTATCGCACGGCGCCGGGCACCTCCCTTTCCGAGACCGACCGCGTCCTGCGCCAGGTCGAGTCCATCCTTCAGGGCATCCCCGAGGTCGAGACCTACTCGCGCCGCACAGGAATGCAGCTCGGGGCCGCCTCGGTCACGGAGGCAAACGAGGGTGACTTCTTTGTCAGGCTCAGGCCCCCTCCCCGCCGGCCGATCGGCCGTGTCATGGACGACGTGCGCGCCAGGATCCAACGGACCGTGCCCGGGTTGGACATCGACATGGCCCAGCTCATTGAGGACCTGATCGGTGACCTGACGGCGGTTCCCCAGCCGATTGAGGTCAAGCTGTACTCGGAGAACGGGAGCCTCCTGGAAACCGCAGCCGACTCGGTGGCGGATGCCCTGGGTCGCGTGAACGGTGCCGTGGACATCGAGAACGGGATCGTCACGGCGGGCGACGCCCTCGACATCCGCGTGGACCGCGCGAAGGCCGGCCTCGAGGGTATGGATCCCGATGACGTGTCGTCCGCGATGGGCGACTTCCTCGGGGGGGCCGTTGCGTCGACCAGGGTGGAAAGGGCGCCCAAGCTCGTCGGAATCCGGGTGTGGATACCCGGGAGATTCCGGCAAACCGCCGAGGAGGTGGAAGCGCTGCGCATCCGGGCGCCGGACGGGCACTACTTCCCGCTCTCGCGGGTCGCCGCGGTACGGACGGTGTCCGGGCAGGCCCAGATCGATCGCGAGGACCTGAGGCGGCTTGCGGCGGTCACGGCGCGGATTTCGGGCAGGGACCTGGGATCGACGATCCGGGACGTCCGGGCGGCCCTCGCCAACCCGTCCGTGATCCCCGCCGGGGTGACCTGGTCCCTGGGAGGCACGTATGCCGAGCAACGTTCCGCCTTCGCAGGCCTTATTGCCGTCTTTGGCGCAGCCGTCACCCTGGTCTTCTTGCTGCTTCTTTTCCTCTACGGCAGGTTCCTGACCGCGGCGGCGATGCTTGCGACCACCCTTCTGGCGCTGTCGGCAGTCTCGACCGGCCTTTGGCTGACCGGCACCGAGCTGAACATTTCGTCGATGATGGGAATGACCATGATCGTCGGAATCGCCACCGAGGTCGCGATCTTCTACGTCTCGGAACTCTCCACGCTTCCGCCCGACCGCGAACTGAAGGATTCCTTGGTCCAGGCCGGCGTGAACAGGATGAGGCCCATCGCGATGACGACCTTTGCAGCCATCCTGGCGCTCCTCCCGCTGGCCCTTGGGATTGGGGCCGGCTCGGCCATGCAACGGCCGCTCGCCATTGCGATCATCTCGGGGTTGATTCTCCAGATGCCGTTGGTGCTGCTTGTCCTGCCGACCCTTCTGCACCTCGTCCGACCGCGAACGCCGAAGGCCGGGAGTTAGCAGGCTCTTAGGATGAAGACACCCCTCTCGCTGCTGGCGATCTTCCTGGCTGCGGCGTTTGCAAGGGCCGGTCCACCCTTTGTTACGGACGATCCCGAGCCGGTCGATTACCAGCACTGGGAAATTGATCTGGGGTCGCAGACGCAGCACGGTCCGGACGGGGCGTCCGGCACCATTCCCCACCTGGAGTTGAATTATGGCCTCCTCCCCAATCTTCAGGTGCACCTGATAGCGCCGGAAGCCTTTGCCGCGGCAGGCGGGGGTTCGCGCCATTTCGGGTATGGGGACACGGAGCTCGGAATCAAGTACCGGCTGTTCCAAGGGTCTGACTCGCTGCCGGAGATTGCAGCATTCCCGCTGGTCGAGTTGCCGACCGGCAGCGCCGCAAGAGGGCTGGGAACGGGACGCACGCAGCTGTACCTCCCGCTTTGGCTGCAGCGATCTTCGGGGTCATGGACGGCCTACGGCGGGGGCGGGTATTGGATTCACCCTGGTGCCGGCAACCGAAACTATTGGTTTTCCGGTGCCGTATTGCAGAAGCAGGCGCTGCCCAACCTCGCACTAGGGGTGGAAATCTTTGCCGAATCGCCCCAGGCGACCCACGGGCGTTCCACCGTGCAATCAAACCTGGGAGAGACTTGGGACATCAACGAACATTGGCACATCCTGGCCTCCGCAGGCCCATCCATTTCCGGCCCAAAGGGCTACGAGACCTATCTGGCGATCCAGCTCACATTTGGGCCGGCGAAGATTGACACAAATACCATGTGAAAATCACCGCCTCTGGGTATATATTCCCCGCCGGTGCGTCTTGCACCCACACGCAGCATGAACTCGCGCAGCAGCCCCGCCCTTCGTTTGGAAATTTCGGCCCTCGCATCCCTCGTTGCAGGTATTCTCTCCGTCGGCACGGCAAGGGCCGACCCGATATTCGGCCTGGATCCCCACACCAATGTAATCACCGTCACCGACTCCACGCCTGAGGGGAAGGCGATGGCGCCGGCCTCGCCGGAGCATCCGGTGTACTATGTGGCCGAGGACCTCGGCTTCCGGGAATTCGGGGCGCCCGTGCCGGGAGATCCCCTGCCGCCCCATGCGCAGATCACGGCCGTGATCGTGAAGACCCTTCAAAAGCACGGCTACCTGCCGGCGGACAAGAAGCACATGCCGACCCAGTTCATCCTGTTCAACTGGGGCACCATGTATGCGCCCCCGTCGGCGGGGGAGCTCGATGGCGGAACCAAGCAGGTCATGCATCCCCCGAATCCGCTGCTTCTGAAATTCATGGGCGGCGACAAGGTCGACCTGATGTGGGACACACCGGTCAACAATCCCAACATCAGCACCGGAGGAAGCATGGCGGACGCGCGGATCCTGACGCTGGGCCTTCGCAGCGCGATCGCACAGAAGATCCACGACGCGGCCGAGGGCGACCTCTACGTTGCGGCACTGGGCGGGTATGACTTCAAGGCGCTGCGCGCGGGAAAGTCCGTGGAGCTCTGGCAGACCAGGATCGCCTGTCCCGCCGACGGGCTCGCCCTGGCCGACACCATCCCCGCCATGATCGTGGCAGCGGGTCCGCAGATCGGCCGGGACACGCCACTCCCCGTGTGGAAGGACGCAAGCGAGGGCGGCGACGGCCAGGTGAACATTGGCGAGCTGAGGGTCGTCGGGACCAGCGAGCCCGCCGCCCATGTCATCGACGGCACGAGGGTCGACCGGAAGGGCGCCGAGGACACTCCATGATTTGAACCCCAACAATACATGAAACCAAACCGGATCCCCGGATCTTGGATCGCGAACTTTGCGCTCGCTTTGACCTTTGCCGGAATCGCCTGCCTTCCGTCGGCCAGGGCCGACACCCATGTCAATGTCCTGACTGTGACCGATGCCACGGCGGCGGGAAAAGCCCTCACGCCGGCATCGCCCGAGCACCCGGTGTATTATGTGGCAGAGGACCTGGGTTTTCGTGAATTCGGCGCCCCGGTCCCGGGAGACCCGCTGCCCCCGCACAAATACATCACCGCCGTGATCGTGAAGACCCTCGAAAAAAACGGCTACCTGCCGGCGAACAGGGCCCACCCACCGACCCAGCTCATCATCTTCAACTGGGGCACCATGTACAATCCGCCATCCCTCGGTCAAATGGATGGCGGTGATTCGCTCATTCCTCATCAGGTGGGAGCCGGGATGGACGTCGGCGGCGCACAGCAGAACATCAGAGGGAATGGGGGTAACCTCGGTTCTTATGATAACGTCGACCAGTCGCTTAAATATCCCCCCAACCCGCAATTCCTGAAGTTCATGGGTGGCGACAAGCTGGATCTCATGTGGGATACCCCCAAAGGAAACCCCAGGATCGAGTTTGGCTTCGACGCAAGGGTTCTCCTGTTGGGCCTTCGCAGCTCAACCGCCCAGAAGGTCCACGAACTGGCTGAAGGCGATTTGTATGTGGCCGCCCTGGGCGGCTATGACTTCAAGGCCCTGCTCAAGGGAAAGAATGTGAAGCTCTGGCAATCCCGGATTGCCTGCCCCGCCGACGGGCTCGCCCTGGCCGAGACGCTGCCGCAGATGATCGTGGCAGCCGGCCCGCAGATCGGGCGCGACACCCCGATTCCGGTTTGGACTGATGCGGTCGAGGAGAACTGGGGAAAGGTGAACATCGGCGACCTGAGGGTGGTCGGCACGGCCGAGCCGGGTTCAAATGTCATAGACGGCACGCGAGTGGATAGGGACAGTTCCGAAGCGACTCCGTAAGCTGAATCGGATCGGATCCGGGACATGTCCTCTCCGGTCGCTTGTAGGTCAGCGAGCTTGCTCGCGCTCCGGGAAGGCGCGAGCAAGCTCGCTGACCTACGACGGCCGAACAGCCCGCGGTCCCGTCCCGGCAATCGTCAGAGTGTGCCGGTGATGAACCGGCCCAGCTGGCCGCGGAAGGCGCGGCTGAGGGGCAGGCGCGCCCCGTTGCGGAGGATGACGACATAGTCCCCGTGGAACGCGGGCTGCAGCTCCTTCACCTGGTCCAGGTGCACCAGCGTGGAGCGGTTGATCCGGGCGAATTGCGCCGTTCCCAGCTGGGCCTCGAGCGCCGAGAGCGTGTCGCGCGTCATCAGCTTCCGGTCTGCCATGTGCAGGATCACGTAGTTGTCGGCGGCCTCGATCCACTCGATCTCGTCGGGGCGCAGGAACACCACCTTCCCGTCGGTCTTGATGGCCAGGCGCTCGGCCTTGCGGGCCGGCGGCGCCGCCGGGGCGTCGGCGATCATGTTCTCGATCCGCTCGCCCAGCTTTCCGGCGCGCTGGGTGTGTATGAACTCGGTGGCGCGGGTGAGGGCGGTGTGAAACCGCTCCCGGTCAAAGGGCTTGAGCAGGTAGTCGACGGCGCGCACGTTGAAGGCCTCGAGCGCGAATCTCTCGTGGGCGGTGACAAAGATGACCGCCGGCCTCCGCTCCGGCGAGAGGTCTGCGAGGACCTGCAGCCCGTCGCACCCCGGCATCTCGATGTCCAGGAACACAAGGTCCGGCGCGTCGCGCTGGATGACCTTGATGGCCTCCAGGCCGTCGCCGCACTGGCCGATGATCTCGACGGTCGGCTCCGAGGCGAGAAGCATCCTCAGTCGCTCCCGGGCCAGGGGTTCGTCGTCAACTATGAGGGCGCGGAGTTTTGTCATAAGCTCAGGACACTAACGGAATCGCCACCAGGACGCAAAGCCCTCCTTCGGGCCGGTTTGTCATCTCGAAGCGATGCCTTTCGCCATACAATTCCGTGAGCCGGGCGCGGGTGTTCGCGAGCCCGATCCCCTCGCGCTTGGGGCCCCCGGCCGGCATGCCCCGGCCGTTGTCGGAAATGGTCAGGACAAGGAAGCTCCCCTCCCGCGCGCCCCGGACGTCGATCCTTCCGGAGCGGGACTGCGGCTCGATCCCATGGCGGATCGCGTTTTCCACGATGGGCTGGAGGATCAGGCTCGGCACCTGCTCGTCGAGCGCGTCCTCCGCGATCTCGATGCCCACGGTGAGCCGGTCGCGAAAGCGGATCTGCTCGATTTCCAGGTAGCGCTGGATGAAGGAAATCTCATCGCGCAGGGACGTCTGCGGCGCCCCGGTGTGCGACATCGTGATCCTCAGCAGTTCGCTCAGCCGGACCAGCATCCTGTCGGCCGCGTCGACGTCGGAATGCATCAGCGAGGCGATGCCGTTCAGGGTGTTGAACAGGAAGTGCGGCTTGAGCTGGTGCAGCAGCGCCTGGAGCCGGGCCTCCGTGAGGTGCTTCTCGAGCTCGAGGGTCTGGACCGTGCGCTCGTGGTACTTGCGGTAGTAGCCGAGCGCATGGCTCCCGGACACGATGACCCCGTAGATGAGAAGGTTGTACGGGAAGGTCCGGACGAGCAGCGGGTGGAAGATCTCCGAATACGTCGCCGACTCGCCGACGACGGAGTCGTTCACTTCGCCCACGGCGGCGCGCACCGCCACATACACCAGGGAGAACACGAGGGCCGCCCCGAGGTGGACAAAGGCGACCGCCCACCGGGAACCCATCTCGGGCGGAACCCGGCGCACGAGCCAGAGGACCGGAAGGGAGAGCAGTCCGTAGACGTACCAGTCCTCCAGCGCATTCCCGACCGCCTCGCCCCAGGTGATCGAATGCCCCAGGAAATTGCTGGAAAGGTAGAACTGGCTCGCGAAGGCGAGGCCCACCAGCGACCACAGCGCGGCGAAGCTGAGCCCGCGGAGGAAGGAGGGGGCCATGGACCTTGCGCTCATCGGTGGTAGATTTTTCTTCAACCGAAGGGAAGTCCACGACTAAATCTTCCGCGATGTCCGCCGCCGAGACCGGGAACTGGAAAAGGCTGCTCTGGCAGCGCCTGTGGCGACGCCCCATCGTCAAGAAGGTGTTCTACGAGACCCTGGGCCTCCTCCTCGCCCGCAGGAGGGGCATGCAGATGCTCAACTGCGGCTTCCAGGAACCAGGCTTCCCGGCTTTGGGTCTGCCGCCCGAGGCGGGGCTCGAGCGGCTGGGATTCCAGCTTTACCACCGGCTGGCCGGTTCGGCGGGGCTCGAGGGGGCCAGGGTGTTTGAGATCGGGTGCGGCCGGGGCGGCGGCGCACGGTACCTGGCGGAGCGATTCCACCCGCTGTCCTATACCGCCACCGACTCCTGCCGTAGCTTCATCCTTGCAAACCGGCTGCGCCGGCACCCGCCCCAGCTTCACTTTCGCCTCGCCCGCGCGACCCGCCTTCCCTTCGCCCCGGGTTCCCTCGACATCGGGATCGCCGTCGAGGCGATCCATCCCCTTGCCTCCAAGGCGGCCTTCCTGGCCGAGGCGGCCCGCGTGCTGCGCCCCGGGGGAAGGCTGTTGGTCGCCGACTTCTTTTACAGCCGGGATGACTCCCCGAACGCGATCTCCGGGTTTCGCGGAACCGTCGCCGGATCCCCGTTCAGGGTGGATGTCGACGAGGACTGGACTCCCCGGGCGAACGCCGCCCTGGAGGAGGACTCCCCGAGGCGCCTGGCCGAGATTGACCGTATGCCCAGGATCTTTCGCGAGCTCGCGCTTTCCTTTGCGTGCACGTCGGCCAGCCCCCTATATCATCAGCTTCATGACGGCCGCGCTGTCTATGCCCATTTCGAGCTCGTCAGGGGGTGAGCCATGACCGCTGGAACAGCGAGGATTCCGTCGCCCCTGGCCCCGACGGCGATCTCACCCCTGTGGCCGGTCCTGTCGTTGCTCGCGGTTGCCGCGATCCTGGCCGGCATCCTCTTCTCCCGGCTCTTCCCCTTTGTGCCCCAGTCCGGCAAGGCCCCGGCCGTGAAGTTTACGGACATCACGAGCCGTGCCGGACTGACTTTCTTCCATGACAACGGGACCCGGCCGGGCAATGAGACCCCGAGCACGCTGGCCGGGGCCGTCGCGTTCCTGGACTACGACAAGGACGGGTTGCCGGACTTGTTCTTTGTCAGCGGGACCCGGTGGCCGTGGGTTCCCCCCGAGCCCGGGGCCCCTCCCACATGCGCCCTCTACCACAACGAGGGCCATGGGTACTTCACCGACGTCACCCAAAGGGCGGGGCTCGGCGCCAGCATGCTCGGCATGGGTGTCGCGATCGGGGACTACGCCAATGAGGGCCGGCCGGACATCTTCGTGACGGGGGTCGGCGGGAACCGGCTCTTCCACAACGAGGGCGGCGGCCGGTTCAAGGACGTCACCGACTCGGCCGGCGTTCGCGGAAGCGAGAACCTTTGGAGCACCGGCGCTGTCTGGATCGACATTTTCGGCGAGGGCAGGCTCGACCTGGTCGTCTGCAACTATGCCAGGTGGGCGCCCGGGACCGACCTGAGGTCCGCCTTTGAAAACCAGGAGGCCGGTCCCTCCTACACGATGCCCGCCGGCTTTGTGAGCGCCCTCCCCACGGTGTATCGAAACCTCGGGAACGGCCGGTTCGCCGATGTCTCGGCGAAGACCGGGCTCGCCGAGCTCGACCGCGAAACGGGATACCCGCGCGCCCATCCCCTGGCCGTGGCCGCCGTCGACGCAAACGGTGACGGCAGGCTTGACCTGTTTTTCACCTATCAGTCCGGGGAGGACGTCCTGTTCCTGAACCGCGGAGACGGCACATTTCGGAAGTGGCTCCCGCCAAAGAGGGAGCGCGAGGAGGGCGCATCCACCGAATTGGTCGCGGCCAGCAGCTTCCTGCGGCCGGGCTCGACCCGATCCATCGGCCGCTTTGGCCTCCTGCGGGCCGCCGGGCTCGCCTTGGCGCCCGCATCGGATGAGCCTGAGCCGTTTTGCAGGCTTGGCGGCAGGCTCGGGGTGGCGCTGCTCGACTACGACCTCGACGGCAGGGTGGATGTGATCTCGGGCAACGGGCTTGCGGAGCCCGACCTCGACCACTTTGAGCACGGCCGTGCATTCAGCGCCGCGCCGGCCCTGCTCTGGAACGACGGCGGGCGGTGGGTCCGCGCACCCATCGCCCCCGAAGGCGACGCGCTCAGCCGCCCGCTCGTGGCGCGGGGCATAGCGGTCGCGGATATCTACGGGGATGGCTATCCCGACGTGGTCATTGCCCAGAATGGCGGGCCGCCGCGGCTGCTGCGCAACGACAGGCGCTTCGAGCATGTCCGGCATGCGTGGCTGCGCATCGACCTTGTCGGCACGCATTGCCCTCGCGACGCGGACGGGGCAAGGGTGGAGGTCCACACACCGCGCGGCGTCCTGGTCCAGACAATGGAGCCGGCGATGGGATTCATGGCCCAGTCCGAAAGGACGCTCACCTTCGGCCTGGGCGACGACAATCGGGTGGGCAGGATCGTCGTCCGCTGGCCGGACGGTACGCTCCAGAACATCAAGCCGCCGGGGGTGGACCGGCGGATTGTGATTACGGAGCCGCAGTAGGGACCAAGCTTTCCGGGTAGGGACGCGCGGCTCGCGCGTCCGGGCTTGCGAACGGCCCTGCAGTTTGCCCGGACGGGCGGGCCGCCCGTCCCTGCCTCAGGCCTTCGGTGAGAACAGCAGGACGGGGCCGTTGCACTGGCTGACCGCGATCGGGGGGATGCCCTTCTGCCCGGCGACGGAGACGGCAGCCGCGCCGCGGGTGTCGCCCGGCGCGAGCAGGCCGCTCTTCCAGGTCGGGACAGGGGTCAGGCCGCCGCGGCCGTCGCCCTTGAGCAGCAGGCCGACACCGCCGTCAAAACGGCCGGTGGTAGGCTCGGGGCCGAAGTTGTTCCCCACGCAGAAGACGTCCAGGATCCCGTCGCCGTCCAGGTCGCGCACGACCAGGCCGTTGATGGGGGAGAGCTGGGCGAGGTTCGGCAGGGGCGAGAACGAGAAGACACCATCCGCCCCCTGGGTGAACACGCCGCTCGCGAGCTCGGTCGCCGCGTAGCGCTGGGCCTTGGCGAGGTAGTCCGACGGAAAGATGTCCTCGATCGTCGCATGGGCGTAGGACTCGTACGTGGGGAACTTCTTCCTGATCCACGGAAAGACGTAGGCCAGCTTGCTGCGCCCGCGAACCGGGTAGAGCTTGCCGTCCTCATAAAGGGCCTCGACGAGCTGGTCGTTGCCGCTCCCGTCGAGATCGCCCGAAAACAGGACCGCGGGCTCCGTGGCGCTGGCGTGGTACTTGGTGTTCAGCCCGACATTGCCCGCGATCAGCTCGAGCCTGCCGTCGCCATTCAGGTCCGCCGCAGCCAGGGAGTTCCACCAGCCGGTTCGGCCGGACAGCCCCGCCTTCTCGGTCCAGTTCTCAAAGGTGTCGCCGTTGTTGTGGAAATACACGATCGGGCCCCACTCGGTCGCGAGGATCAGGTCGAGCCTGCCGTCGCGGTCGATGTCCGCCCACAGCGCGGCCGTCACCATCCCGATGTTTCTCAGCCCGGGGGCGATCTCATCGGTCACGTCGACAAATTTTCCGCCTTCGTTTCTGTACAGGAAACTCCGCGGCGTGGCCGGCCAGCGGCCCGGGATGAGCCTTCCGCCGACAAAGAGGTCGATCTTTCCGTCCCCGTTGAAGTCTCCCGCGGCAGCCACCGAGCACGACTCGCCGTCCGTCGGCAGCGTGCCCGCCGGCGCCAGCGTGAAGTTTCCATGGCCGTCGTTGAGGTAGAGCCGGTTGTTGAGCGCCGGATCACCCTGGTCGTGGCGGACACCGCCGCTCACGACAAACAGGTCGGGCGACCCGTCGCCGTTTGCATCGAAGAAGACGGCCCCAACGTCATCGGAGTCGGTGGCGGCCGACCAGGGCTGGTTGGGGGCGGGCGAGAACTTGCCGTCCGGCTGGGCCAGGTAGAGCACACCGGACTGGCCGGCCGTGCCGCTGACAAACACATCCGCCAATCCGTCCCCGTTCACGTCGGCCACGGCGATGGCAGGACCGGTCATGCCGAGGCGGCGGGGCAGCAGACGCTGCCGGGTGAACTCGTCGACGGGCTCGGGGGTGTCCGTAAAGTCGAGTCCCCTCGCCACGGCGTTTTCCGCGAAGAGCGCCGCCGCGTAGGCCGGCTGGTGGTAGTGCGCCGGGGGGCGGCGGATGCCCTGGCCGGCCGGCAGTTCCGGCTGGGGGATCTCGATCAGGTGGTCCGCGGGCAGGTCCTCAAGCACCTGCACCTGTCCATTGGGCCAGTAGATGGTCAGCTTGGAGATCTCGCTTTCGCCGCCCAATCCAAAGTGGACGGTGGAGGGCTCGCTCGAGACAACCCCGCGCTCCGTGTAGATCTGGCGCATTTGAACTCCGGATGGAGTCTCGATCCTGAGCTCCGCGCCGATCGCGTCGCGGTTGGGGGCGCGGCCGACCAGCTTGACCAGGGCCCGGTGCCCCTCGGTCGTGTGGTTGCGGATGATCGTCGGCGGCCCGTCGAAGTTGTTGTAGACGATGTCGAGGCATCCGTCCCCGTCCAGGTCGACGAGGGCGCACCCGAAGGACACGCCCAGCTGGTCAAGGCCCCAAGTCTTGCTGACCTCCTCAAACTTGAGGTCGCCGTGGTTGCGTATGGCGACCGTGCGCTCGCGGCGCGGCGCGGTGTCCTTCCACATCTGCGCCTTGGCCTTCAGGTTGGGCTCGACGTTCTGCTTGTCCACGAGGTCGGGGTTCGTGAAGTTCCGGATCATGCCCGCGGTGAAGAAGAGATCCAGCCGGCCGTCGCAGTCGAGGTCGCCCATCCTGGCCGCCCAAGTCCATCCGGTCGCGCTCGCCCCGATGATGTGGGCGGCTTCCTGATACCTGTCGGTGCCATTGTTGAGGAATACGGCATTCCACATGTACTGGGGAACGAGTTCCGGGACCCGCTCCATCTCCCAAAGGCCGCGCCCGGCCTCCTCGAGGCCGGTCATGAACCCCGCATGGTTGCGGTCGCGCATGTCGGTGACCATGAGGTCGACCAGTCCGTCGTTATTGAGGTCGCCGGAATCGGCGCCCATCGAAAAGTACGTGACGTGCGGGAACCGCTCGTCGATCACATCCGTGAACGTGCCGTCGCCGTTGTTCAGGAAAAAGCGGTCCGGCGTCTCAAAGTCGTTGGCGATGTACAGGTCGGGCCACCCATCCTGGTTGGCGTCGAACCAGAGCGCCGTGTGCCCCTGGGAGGGACCCCAGATGCCGGCCGCTTTGGAGACGTCCTTGAACTTTCCGTTCCCCTCGTTGTGGAGCAGAAAGCTCCGGCGCCCCTGCGGGCCCTTTGAAAAATCGAGGACGTTCGTCAGGAGGAAGCAGTCGAGATGGCCGTCGCCGTCGTAGTCGGCGAAGGTCGCCATGACGCTCGCGTCGGTGACGTCGAGCCCGTATTCCTTGGCCCGTTCGGTGAACGTGCCGTCGTGGTTGTTGACGAAGAGCAGGTTCGGGGCGGCAAAGCGGCAGACGTACAGGTCGGGCCAGCCGTCCTGGTCGATGTCGACGACCGTCGCGCTGACCTTGCTCGCCGTGCTGTCGGAGCAGTCCACCCCCGCCGGGACGGCGACGTCGACAAACTTGAACGGGGCGGACTGGCGGTAGAGCGCGCAGGGACCGTTGCGCGAAACCACGAAGATGCTGGGAAGGCCGCTCTTGTCGAAGTCGGCCACGGCGATTCCGGTCTCGACGGCGCCGAGGGTCAGCTCGCGGAAACGGTCGCCCCACATGCGCGGGTCGCTGTACACGTTGCTGACGGTCGCTCCGGAGTCCTCGGGCGGGAGCACCTCGAACAGCTTGCCGCCGGGCTGGGCCCCGACGCGGGCCCTGAGCGGAGTGGCCTTGAAGTTCCGCCCGGATCCCTGCTGGGGGACCAGCTGCGCCAAAAGGCTGCGGTTCATGACCGCGCCTGCGGAAAGTGCTAGGGTGGATCTGACGAAGTCGCGACGGTTCATGGTGGGGATCAGCTCGAAACAGGGAGGAGTGCGTGGCTGCAGACCCATTCGCCGATCTTTGCGCCGGCTTTTTGGGCCTCCAGGTTGTCCGACATCGTGTGGATGCCGCCCCAGACGCGGCTCATCCCGGCCTCGCGCGAGGCCTCGGAAAACGACTTGAAGGTGTGAACCACGCCCGGAAGCCCGTCGGAGTTCACGGAGAATTCTATGTCATCCGTGCCGAAGAAGATCGCGAGCACCTTTGCGGCTGCAGCCGAGAACGTGCTGTGTCCGGAAGTGTAGGTGGGAAAGGACGGCGACGGCAGGTTCGGAATGAACTCCTTGTGGTTGACGATGCTTGGGTTGAGCTTTGGATCGAGCTCGCGCAGCGCGGTCTCGGGTCGCCACACGCGGTAGAAATACTTGGTCTCCCAGCACGAAATCGCCGCGTCCGCCTCCGCCATGTCGAGCAGCGCGAACAGGCGCGCCGCCTCGGGCACGGACAGGTGCTTGCGGCGGGCGACCTCCTGGGCGATCACATTCCAGTGTCCGGGCGGAGTCGCCGTGCCGAGGTCGTCCGACCAGAACGGCGTGCACAGGGTCTCGTACTCCGTCCTTACCGAGTTGTCGCGCGCGCCGTGGCTGGCCACAAAGGCCAGCTCCTCTGCATATTCCTTCGAGCCCAGGGTCTCCGGGGGCGGCGCCCGGAATTGCGCCGGGGTAGTCATGACAAACGGGGTGACGTGGCCCCAGAACGGCAACAGGGGGGGGCGAAAGGCCGACGGGGTCTCCCGCCACTTACCCGGCTCGGCGCTCGAGTACTTGCCGGGGATCGGCTTGTCGAATCCGCAGTTGGCCCGCTTCGCAAGGACGGCCAGGGCCACCTTCTTTCCCCATGCGAGTCCGTCGGTCTTCGCCTGCCCGTCGGGGATCCGGGCCAGCGCCTTCTCGTAGGCCACCTTGAACCGGTGCGGATTGCTCGTCGGGGTCCAAAGCGCGTTCAGAACGGTGAATGCCGCGCCTGCGACCGCCGCGTCCATGTTGGCGCCGGCGGGCGCCGGGTCGTTCACAAGCCAACCTTGGTGGGTCCTGGTGATGCCGTTCACCGCGTCGAAGATTGCGACATGGAACGTGGCATAAAACAGCGAGGCCATGGGCGGCGGATTGCGCGCGACGCGCGTGGCGTCGATTGCGGCCTGGTTCCAATAGAGGACCGAATTCCCGGCAGCGAAGATGCGGGGGAGGCAGGCGAGACAGACGGCGAGGACAAGCAGTGAACGGAGTCGATTCATCGGGGAGGTTGAACTTGGGGCTCGGCTTCAGGGCGGGGTGCGCTGACGGCGGCCGAGAGTGCGGCCGTGAATCGGGTTGGAAACGAACTTGGGGCGAACCGCCCATAATCCGGGGCGAACCGCACCTCCCCCGGGGCGAAATCCGGGGCCATGAGCCATCTCCTTGTGGGCGCTTAAGAAGAAGTTATATCTGGCTGCGCAAATCCGGGGGCAGCAGGTCCAGCGCCAGCGCATGAAGCCGCGGATCGGCTATCCCGCAGTCGAAGGCCTTGCCCAGCTTCTGCAGGAAGAAGAGCGATGCCGTGGAGAGCGAGCGCAGCCTGCCCTCATCCACCTCGTCCATGCACCGCCGCACCTGGGCTCCCGCAAGGTCGGCGCGGCCGCCCTGCACAAGGGTGATCGCCAGGCTGACGCGCCGGTCGAAGGAAAGCGCCTTGTCGTCACCGCGGGAGACAAAGAACAGCAGCGTCTTGAAGATTCCGGAAAAGGCCCGCTCATCGTTTCGCGCCTTCTCCACCTGCGCCCGCGCCACGAGGGCCGGCACGCTCGCCGGATACCGCCGGAGCTTCTGGGCGATCACCCCGGCCCGGTCGACGTAACCCATCTCCACAAAGTACTCCGCCGTGCGGCTCAGCGCCGCCGCCGGGTCCTGCTCATCGACCACCTTGAAGATCATCACCCAGCGGTCCCCCAGCTCGGGCGGGAGGCGGTAGGGCACCAGCTCGATCCAGGTGGGCAGCTGGATCTGGGCGAGCATTCCGCCGACGAACGACCTTTCGATGCCCTCCCTGGAGTTGGGCGCGAGCCCGAGGCCCGTGCCCGCGAACTTGTCCAGGAACATGTCCCAGGAGGGTATGACGATGTACTCGACCTTTCGGCCCTTGATCAAGGCGAGCGCCTCCTCGGGTTCGGTGGCGGCTGCAATCCTGATCGAGCCCTTGATGCCGTCCAGGTTCTCCCAGTTCAGGGTGCCAAGCCCGGCGAGGCCCCCGTGGTAGCACAGGGAGATCGTCAGGCTGGGCGACGCCAGGACGACGGCCCCGGGAGTCTCCGAATGCTTTGCGAGCCAATGGGCGAGGTCGCGCTCGATGATCCCCTGCAAGTCGACCTGCGACAATGCCTGGCGTCCGTCCGCCGGTCGGGGGGGAATGAGCTGCATCGCCCCCGGGAAAAGGACGAAGGCCGCGAGCCCGGCCGACAGCCAACGGGCGACCCGGCCGGAGGGAGCGCCGGGAACCTCGGCGGTCAAACCCGCAAGGAGCGCAAGGAGGACCCCGTCCAGGGTGTTCCACCAATGGATCTGGAAGAGTGAGAGGGCCAGCGCAGCCGCGACGGGCCCGAGCGCCAGGGCAAGGAGTGCACGGAACGGGCGATCCGTCCCTCGGTAGACAATCCAGGCCAGCGCCGGCAGGCACAGGAGCAGCGGAAGGCAGGCGGCGGCGGCGGCGCCCGCGAGCCCGTCGCGGCTCACCCAGGCGGCAAAACTGTCGGCGACCACGCCCGCTTCCCCCAGGTTCGTCAGCCGGGTGGCCACGGGGTCCATGTCGAACATCATCCTGTGGGGCCGCAATGCTATGGCCACGGACACGCCGGCCACCACGGCGGCGCAGAGCGCAGGCAGCGCGAACCTGCGCAGGCGTTTCCCGCCCGAACCGTCCGCCGACGCCGAATCCGCGGCAGCGGGGGACCCCGCAATCAGGTCCGTCGCAAATCCCAGCAATTCGCCGAGGGCGGCCAGCGCCAGCGCGACCAGGGGGTTGACGATCTCGAGGCCCGGGCCGATCCGGGCCGGGAAGTAGTCGATGAGGTAGGCCGCGAGGACCGTCGCACCCGCTCCAAGGCCCCATTGCCTCCAGGGAAGGCTCTGGTACGGTCGGGCGGCACCGACCCCAGCCGGGTCGCCCCGCGCAATCGCAGCGGCCAGCAAGGCCCCCAGCACGATTCCCCCGAGGATGAACAGCTCGCCGGTGAGGCTTGCCCAGAAGCCGAGCCCGGCCACGACACCGGCGATCCAGAACCAGTGCCTGGCAGACGCCCGGGACTCGGCGCGGACCCCGGCCAACAGGGTCAGGACGCTCCAGAGCGCACCGGCCAGCATCAGCGTGTGGTCGTCCGGCTCCCCGGGAAGAAACGACCCGGCAAACGGGTAGAGGGCGACAAAGGCCGCCGAGACCATGGCGGCCGAGAATCCGCCAAAACGCCACGCCACGAAGATCGCCGTCGCCAGGAGAAGAAGCGCGGCGAGAAGGGGATCGGCATAGAGCGCGGCATGCTCCACTGAAAGCCCGATCGACTTGCCCGAAAGCGCCGAGTCGCAGAGGCTCACAAGCCCGAGCCACCAGCGGTACGGCGAAGGGGCGATCACCTCGCGGCCGAAGGGCGCGTTCTCATAGTCCACGTGGTGCACCCGCAGCTGCCGCAGCGCAAACATCTGCTGGGTCTGGGCGATCCTCTGGTAGGCGTAATTGTCGTGTCCGGGAACGATCATGCGCCGCTCCCCGCCCACGTAACCCGTCGGCGACTTGTCGTCAGGCTTGAGCGAATCCACCGACCAGTCAGGGGAGTCGGAGATGCGTCCGACATCCTTGATCCTGGAGGCATTTGTCCAGACCAGGAATCCGAGCGCGCATATCGGAACGAGAAGCCAGGCGCGCCTAAGAAGCCGGAGGGGTAAGCTCATTCTGCGGAGGATGGCCGCAAAAATCAGCCTTTCGCAATGCGAAAGGCTGCCCCGGCGTAGCAGCGCGAAGCCGGGCCAAGACTAGAGCCGAAACCTGGATTTCGATTCGCAATGCGAAAGGCTATTGACTTGCCGGCGGAGCACCGTGCTGATTTTGGCGTGAATCGCCGCGAATTCGTCCGGTCGTCGGCCGCTTTTTCAGCCGGTGTTCTAGTCAGCGGGAGGCTGCTGGCCCAGACGGGTTCCGCGGCCGCCGCGCGCGGAACACCCCCGGGGAGCATCGTCGAAAAACCGTTCGCCCCGCGGGCCCCTAGGACCGGCAAGACCCTTTTTGCCGAACTGCCGCCCGAATTGACCGGCATCGTCACCGAGAACCCCTACGACGACCCAAAGATGTGGGAGGGCCCCTACCTGCAGTTCTCAACCGGCCCGATCGGGACAGGCGTGGCGATCGGAGACTATGACAACGACGGGCGCCCCGACCTCTTCGTCATCAACAAGGTCGGGCACAACAAGCTGTTCCGGAACCTCGGGAACTGGAAGTTTGAGGATGTCACCGCAAAGGCGGGCGTCGCGGGCCCCGCGGACGCATGGAGCCAGGGCGCGACCTTTGTCGACATCAACAACGACGGGCTGCTGGACATCTATGTCTGCCGGTTCGCCGTCCCCAACCTGCTCTACATCAACCAGGGGGACGGCACGTTCAAGGAGATGGCCCATGCGTACGGCCTCGACGTCGTCGATGCCTGCAATGTCGCCGCCTTTTGCGACTATGATCGCGACGGCTGGCTCGATGTCTTCATCCAGACCAACCTGCTGGAGCCCTCAAAGAGCCCGAACGGCCAGAGAAACTACCTGTTTCACAACAACGGGGACGGGACGTTCACCAATGTCACCGACCAGGCCGGGATCTCCGGAATCGCCCAGGGCCATTCCGCGGTATGGTGGGATTACGACAACGACGGATGGCCCGACCTATACGTGGCCAACGACTTCAACCCCCCGGACGTCCTGTACCACAACAATGGCGACGGCACCTTCACGGACGCCGTCAACCTCGTGATCCCTCACATGCCCCGGGCCTCCATGGGCTCCGACCTGGGAGATGTGAACAACGACGGGCTTATCGACTACCTGGCGTGCGACATGGCAGCCACAACGCACGAGAAGGACCAGCGGGGGATGGCCGGCGAGCGCGACAACAATCCCAACGACGAGGTCGACCCGACCGCCGCCCCGCAGCTCCTGCGAAACGCCCTGTACCTCAACACCAACACGGGCGTCTGCCAGGAGGCGGCGTTCCTGGCCGGCATCGAGGCGACCGACTGGACCTGGGCTCCCCGCTTTGAGGACCTCGACAATGACGGCCGCCTCGACCTCTTCATCACCAATGGGATGGTCCGCGACCTGACCGACCGCGACATCATCAAGCGCTTTGTCGCGGCCGAAAGCCAGGCCGAGCGGGTCAGGATCTGGCGCGACTCCGGCGTGCTCGCCGACCGGCATCTCGCCTTCCGGAACCTCGGCGACCTGAAGTTCGAGAACGTGGGCGCCGCCTGGGGCCTGGACCAGCCGGGTCCGAGCTTCGGATCGGCTTTCGGCGATTTTGATGGCACCGGGAACCTCGATGTCGTCTTCGCAAACTACCAGAAGGGGGTCACGGTCCTGCGCAACGAGGGCGACACGGGGCACCGGATCATCGTCGAGCTGCGAGGCACCGTCTCGAACCGCTTCGGCGTGGGCGGCCTCGTGAGGATCGAGACCTTCTCGGGCGTCCAGGTGCGCCAGCTGGTCCTGGCGCGCGGCTACCTCTCCAGTTCAGAGCCCGTGCTCCACTTCGGCCTTGGCGACGACACCCGGGTCGACGTGCTGACCGTCCGCTGGCCGAGCGGCTTTGTGCAGACCTTCCGGAACCTCGGCGTCGACCGTCGTTTCACGATCACCGAGCCGGCCGGAATCCCGCCGCCGAAGGCACCCCCGAGGCCCGCCGGGTGGCGCTCGACCACGGGTCAGTTCGCCGACGTGAGCGCCAAGGCCGGCCTTTCGCTGGTGCAGCGCGAGGAGATCATCGACGAAGTCGTGCAGCAGCCGCTGCTCCCCTTGCGTCACAACCGGAGGGGACCGGGCGTGGCGGTGGGAGAACTCCAGGCCGACGGGCAGGAGGCGATCCTCATCGGGGGAACGACGCAGGACGCGGCGAGGATCCTCACACCCTCCGGGCAGGGCGCCTTCAGCGCGGTCGATTCCTCGTCCTGGCTTCCGGTCGGGTCGGTCGACGACGGCCCGGTCCTCATGTTCGACGCGAGTGGCAACGGTCTGAACGACCTCCTGGTGACCAAGGGCGGCGCCTCGCTCCTGGACGGCATACCCGACTACCAGCCCCGCCTCTACCGCAACGCGGGGGGCGGCTCGTTCCAGCCGGCCCCGGACGACGCGCTTCCCGCCCTTGCCACCAGCGCGGGCGCGGCCGTGGCCGCCGACTGGGACCACTCGGGCCGGCTCGGCCTCTTCATCGGCGGCCGCCTGCTCCCAAGCCAATATCCCCTCCCCCCGCGCAGCGCCCTGCTCGCCAACCGGGGCGGCAGGTTCGAGGACGTGACCGACGCCCTGGCCCCGGGGCTCCGGACGGTCGGCATGGTGACCTCCGCCCTGTGGAGCGATGTCGACGGCGACGGCTGGCCCGATCTGCTCGTGACGGTCGAATGGGGCAACGTGAAGTACTTCCACAACAGCCAGGGCAAGGGCTTTGAGGACTGGACCGAAAGGTCCGGCTTCGCCTCGGCCGGCACCGGCTGGTGGAGCTCCATCGCCGCCGCCGACTTCAACGGCGACGGCCGCCTCGACTACGTCGTGGGCAATGTCGGCCTGAATACCCAGTACAGGGCCGATCCCAAGCACCCCGCGCTCCTGTACTACGGCGACTTCAACGGCGACGGCGGCGCCCAGATCGTGGAAGCGTATTATGAGGGCGAGTCGCTCTACCCCTGGCGCAACAGCGTCCAGCTCGGCGCCGCCATGCCATGGATCCTGAAAAAGTACCCGAGGAACGACGACTACGCCAAGGCCACGCTCGTGGAGATCTTCGGCGGGGAGAAACTGGCGGCGGCGAAGCGCTTCGAAGTCACGGAACTTCGAAGCGGCGTGCTCCTGAGCCAGCCCGATGGGACGCACCGGTTCGAACCCCTGCCGCGCGTCGCGCAGATCGCACCGATCTTCGGGCTCGCGGCGGCCGACCTGGACGGGGACGGGAAGGCGGACATCTACGCGGTCCAGAACTCCTACTCCCCGATGCCTTCGATCGGCAGGTTCGACGGTGGGCTGAGCCAGCTGCTGCGCGGCGACG
>CAZGOX010000007.1:0-2731 GCA_964527955.1 uncultured Opitutaceae bacterium
CCCGCATGAAAATTGACACCGAATCGTTCCGCGTCCCCGAGCACGGCAAGGTCAGGCTCAAGGACTGGCCAACCCGGATAAAGCCCTTCTTCGGGGATAAGGCCTCGTATTCAAAGCTGATGGCAGAGCATGTCCATGAGCTGAGGGCCCACCAGAACCTGCTCTACGCGCACAACCGGTACGCCCTCCTCCTGATCTTCCAGGCGATGGACGCCGCGGGCAAGGACGGGGCGATCAAGCACGTGATGTCCGGGGTCAACCCGCAGGGGTGCCAGGTGTTCAGCTTCAAGCACCCGAGCGCCCAGGAGCTCGACCACGACTTTCTCTGGCGGACCACCCGCTGCCTGCCGGAGCGCGGTCGCATCGGGATCTTCAACCGCTCCTACTACGAGGAAGTCCTGATCGTCCGCGTGCACCCCGGGATCCTCAAGGGCCAGAAGCTGCCCGACGAGGCGCTGCACGGGGACATCTGGAAGCACCGCTACACATCGATCAACGACCTGGAGAAGCACCTCCACCGCAACGGCACGCGGGTCGTGAAGTTCTTCCTGCACCTGTCCAAGGAGGAGCAGCGCAAGCGCTTCCTCGCGCGGGTCGAGGATCCGAACAAGAACTGGAAGTTCAGCCAGGCGGACATCGAGGAGCGCGGCTACTGGAAGGACTACCAGCGCGCGTACGAGGAATGCCTCTCCGAGACGAGCACGGAGACCTCCCCCTGGTACGCGGTTCCGGCCGACGACAAGGATGTCGCCCGGCTGGTGATTTCGGAGGTGATCCTGAAAACCCTCGACGGACTCAAGATGAGCTATCCCAGGCTGGACAAGGCGGGCCGCAAGGAACTCCTCGCCATGCACAAGGTGCTGAGCCGGTGATGCCCCACCCCTCGACCCCCGCCATCCTGGCGGTCTTCGCCCTCACCTACCTCGGCATCGCCGCCGGCCGCGTGCCGGGCCTGAAGCTGAACCGGATCGGCATCGCGATCCTCGGGGCGATCGCGATCACGATCTTCTCGGGCCTGCCCACGAACGACGTGATCGGCTTCGTGAACTGGCCCACGCTGCTCCTCCTGTTCGGCTTCTTCGTCCTCTCGGCCCAGCTGCGCCTCTCCGGCTTCTTCGACTGGGTGGCGGGCGGCATCTCCGCCCGGCTCGGGCATCCCGGCTGGTTCCTTCTGACCCTCATGCTGTCGACGGCCGGCCTGTCGGCGTTCCTCAACCACGACATCGTGTGCTTCGTCTTCACGCCGATCGTGGGGATGGCGCTGCTCCAGAGGGGGCTGAATCCCGTCCCGTTCCTGGTCGCCCTCGCGATCTCGAGCAACATCGGCTCGGCCGCCACCCTGATCGGAAACTCGCAGGACATGCTGATCGCCCAGACGGCGGGCCTGGGCTTCGGGCGCTACGCACTCTGGTGCATTCCCCCGGTGCTGTTGTCGCTCGGCTGCGCCCATGGCCTGATCTGGGCCCTGTCCAAGGGCAGCCTCGCCCTGCAGGGGCCGGTGCCTCCGGATGCGGGCGCGCCGCCGCGCCCGCTTGACCGCGCGCACACCGCGAAGGGGCTGGTGATCTTTGCCCTCGTGATCGCGTTTTTCTTCACGTCGATACCCAAGGAGATCATCGCGCTCACCGCCGCAGGAATCCATCTCGCCAGCCCGAAGTTCAGGACGGAGGACATGCTGGCGCTGGTCGACTGGCCGATCCTCGTCCTCTTCATGGGGCTCTTCGTGGTCACCGGGGCCTTTCAGGCGACGGGATGCGGCGACATCGCGGTCCGCTGGCTCGCGCACGCAGGCGTCAGCCTGGCGTCGCCGTCAGTCCTGGCCGTCGTCACGGCAGCCCTCTCGAACCTGATCGGAAACGCCGCGGCCGTGCTCCTGCTGGTCAAGGTGGTCAACCTGGCGCACCCGGCGACGGCCTATGTCCTCGCGCTTGCGAACAGCTTCGGGGGGAGCCTGGTGATCATCGGGAGCGTCTCCAACATCATCGTCGTCCAGCAGGCCCGGCAGCTCGGGATCGACATCTCCTTCCGGTCCTTCGCCCGCCTGGGCGTCCCGGTCACGCTGGCCAGCCTCGCAGTCCTCCTCGCGTGGGCATCGATCCTGGGTTGACCCGAGCCGCACGATTCAGAGCATCCAGCCTGTGGAAGACCTCGGCCATCTCTTCGTCCAGAACCGCGCATGGGCGGACGGCATACGGGCGCGGGATCCCGAGTTTTTCCTAAAGCTGTCCCGGCAGCAGACGCCCCAGTACCTCTGGATCGGCTGCTCGGACAGCAGGGTTCCGGCGAACGAGATCGTGAACCTCCTCCCCGGGGAGCTCTTCGTGCACCGGAACATCGCCAACGTGGTCGTGCACACGGATTTGAACTGCCTCTCGGTAATGCAGTTCGCCGTCGATATCCTGAAGGTGAAGCACGTCATCGTCTGCGGTCACTACGGCTGCAGCGGAGTCACGGCAGCCCTGCGCTGCGACCGGATCGGCCTCGCGGACAACTGGCTGCGCCACGTGCAGGACGTCTCGGACAAGCACAAGTCCTGCCTTCATGCGGTCCCCGGGGAGCAGGAGCGCACCAACCTCCTCTGCGAGCTGAACGTGATCGAGCAGGTGAGCAACGTCTGCCAGACGACGATTGTGCGCGAAGCCTGGGAGCGCGGCCAGCCGCTCTCCGTGCACGGATGGATCTATGGGCTCAAGGACGGGCTCCTCAGGAACCTCGGCCTGAACGCCTCCTC
>CAZGOX010000007.1:2831-22649 GCA_964527955.1 uncultured Opitutaceae bacterium
TGGAGGACGGTCGCACTCAGCCGCGGCTCGGCGGCCACAAGCTCGTGGAAGCGCCGGATGCCCTTTGTGTGGGGATCGGTGGTGGAAGCGTCGGCCACCGCGCCCTTGCGGACCACGTTGTCCGCCACGATCAGGGTCCCGGGCCGGGACAGCTTGAGCGACCAGCCCAGGTAGTCCGGGTAGCCCTCCTTGTCGGCGTCGATGAAGATGAAGTCGAATGGCCCGAGGCCTTCGGACAGCAAACCGGGAAGCGTATCCAGGGCGCGGCCCACGCGGACCTCCGAGACGGAAGCAAGCCCGGCCCGGGCAAGATTGGCCTTGGCGACCGCAGCGTGCCGCGGCTCGTATTCGAGCGTGACCAGGCGGCCGCCTTCGGGAAGGGCCCGGGCGAGCCAGATCGTGCTGTAGCCCCCGAGCGTGCCGATCTCCAGGATGCGACGAGATCCGTGGGAGCGCGCCAGCAGCATGAGGAACTTTCCCTGCGCAGGGCTCACGCTGATCGCCGGCAGGCCGGCGGCAGAGCTGTCGGCCAGCACTGCGTCGAGCACCGGATCGGGGGGCATCAAGAGTCCGGCGGCGTAGGCGTCGACGGCGGTCCAAGTTTCCTGGGGGGTCATGGTTTCAGGGTACGGTTTCCAGGCACGGACGCGAGCGCGGTTCCGGCGAACAGGATCAGCAACGGATACGCCTCCGCGAAACGAAGGGGCCGCCAGTCCGGCCATGCCGCTATTGTCACGAGAAGGCTAATGCCAAAGACCGCCATCGCGCTGCCAAGCGCTGCGGTTGCAAGCCACCACAGATAGCCGGGAGCACGGAAGCAGCAGACCCCGCGCACCAGGCTGTACAGCCACGAGAGCAGGCCCGCACCGACGAGCGCCACGCAGATCCATCGCACGTCCGAGCCGACCTGCTGGAGCGCCCCTATCCTCCACGCCCTGTACTTTTTCGCGTCGGGCGTCATCAGCTCGGGCGTCCGGTCACAGGCCGACAGATGCCACTGCGTGAGATCGCGGAATATCTCCAGGTCCTGGATCGTCCCGTTGCTGCGCCCCGGCCGGGCGTTGAATCCCTCGAAGAGGGCGAAGTGCATCAGATAGGGGATGCATTGCCCGCGAAACCTCTGCGCCACGCTGTCGGACCAGACAGGCAGCATCCAGTCGTGGCGGGGCCCCGACGGCAGCACCCCGGCGTCGCAGGCCGAGTTCACCTCGGTCCCGATGCGCCGGTACAACGCAAGCGCGTCCGGCGCATTATTTCCGTGGCCAGACGCCACAACGGCCTCGCGAAGCGCCCACATCCACATCCCTGCGTTGATGCGGCGGTCCGGTCCGCCCCACTCATATCCGACGTTCCCCTCCAGGTAGGGGCGCAGTTCGGCGAAGGCGGGGCTCACGGGGTACACCGCCAGACGGGTCGCGCGCGTCACAGGGACATAGTCCATGGGCGGCTCAACGCGCACGCGGGCAAGCGCCCCATAGGCCTCGAGAAACTCCGGCGAACGCACCTCCAGGGTCCCAAACCATCCGTAACAATGGTCGTTGGCTGCGCAAACCGCGAGGATCGGCGTGGCAGCGGCAGCAGCCGCCAAGACCATCGGCCAGAGCCATCCGGTCCATCCCCTCCCCGACCGAAGCGCGAGGATCGCGTCCACGGCCACGAGAAGAAGCATCCCAGGCACGATCCAGATGCTCTCCTCGCGGGTGATCCAAAACCAGCCGAGGCTGAGGCCCAGAAGCAACGCCCATCCCGCACGGGCCCACGCGGTCGCACGCCCGCGGGTGTGGCAACCGATCAGGCCTGCAAAGACCAGGAGCGCCAGGGGGGTATAGAGGTTTTGCCGAAGAATGTTTCCTCCGCCCGGGCCATCGAGCCAGTAGCCCATCGGCTGCCACAGCAGCACGGCGTACAGCCCGAGCGCCCACCCGTCGTGTCGAAGGAGGGGCCTGAGCGCGCGCACGCACAACCAGCAGCCGGCCATATAGAGCCCGTGCTCAGCCAGCGGCAGCGGGATCCCAAGGCGGAACGCCAGCGCTATGAAGACGGGATAACCGCAACCCTTGGCGAGCGTGTACTGGCTGTACGCGCCAAGCCACCTCCCCTGAGCGATGTTCCGGGCCAGCGTCAGGAACATCTGGTCGTCGAGGTTCGATCCGGCAAGTGCGACCACAGGTTGGGCGCTGACAAGCCACAGGTACGCGAGGGACAGGAAGGCGGCGATCAGCCCGAAGGCGCGATGTTCAAAGGCGTGCCCTCCCATCCGGCGATCCTGCGGCGCGGCGTTCATGGGTGGAGATAATAGAAGCAACACTTCCGAGAAAAGATCTTCCTTTGGGTTTCGGGCGGGAATACAATGGAGTCCTTCTTTGTCATGTGTAACCCGGTCATCATTCAGGGCGGCATGGGTGTCGCCGTCTCCGACTGGAAGCTTGCGCGCGCAGTCTCCGTCCTCGGGGAGCTTGGAGTGGTGTCGGGAACCGCCCTGGCGATCATCCTCTCAAGGAGGCTGCAGACGGGGGACCTGGGGGGCGAGATGCGCCGCGCTTTGGCCCATTTTCCCCTGCAGGCCCTGGCGAAGCGGGTGCTCGCCGACCATTATATCCCGGGCGGCAAGGACCCGCGAGCCCCGTTCACGCTTACGCAGATGCCGAGCCTGCACTCCCCTTCGGGCCTGGTCGAGCTGACCATTGCGGCAAACTTCGTCGAGATCTACCTCGCGAAGGAGGGCCACCCCGGGGCAGTCGGGATCAATCTGTTGGAGAAGGTCCAGATCCCCACCCTTCCTTCGCTCTACGGCGCCATGCTCGCGGACGTGGACTTCGTTCTCATGGGGGCGGGCATTCCGCGCTCGATCCCGGGCATGCTCGACCGGCTTGCGGCGGGCGAGCCTGCCGAGCTGAAGGTCGACGTCGCCGGATCGTTGCCGGGCGAAACCTTCACGATCCGCTTCGACCCGGCGGCGCATGGCTTCGCGGGGCGCCGGCTTCGGCGCCCACGGTTCCTGGCCATCGTCTCGTCGGCAACGCTCGCCATCACGCTCGCAAAGAAGTCCAACGGAGCCGTGGACGGGTTCGTGGTCGAGGGCGATCTGGCCGGCGGCCACAACGCGCCACCGCGCGGTGCGCCTCAATTCGACGGACTCGGGCAGCCGGTCTACGGCCCGCGGGACGTCCCCGACATCCGGAGGATACGCGATCTCGGCCTGCCGTTCTGGCTGGCGGGCTCCCAGGCCCGCCCGGAAAAGCTGGCTGAAGCCCTGGCCCTGGGCGCTTCTGGAATCCAGGTCGGCACGGCTTTCGCCTTCTGCGCGGAGTCGGGCATCGAACCCGCGTTAAAACGCCAGACGATTCGCGCGAGCCGCGCCGGCAACGCCAAGGTGTTCACCGACCCGGCCGCCTCGCCGACAGGCTTCCCTTTCAAGGTGGTCGGATTGCCAGACACCCTGTCGGAGGCAGAGGTGTACCAGTCGCGGCCGAGAATATGCGACCTGGGCGGCCTTCGGGAACCCTATCGAAGGGCGGACGGAAGCGTCGGTTACCGCTGTCCGGGAGAACCGGTCGGGGACTTTGTGCGCAAGGGCGGCCTTGCGGCTGACACAGTCGACCGGAAGTGCCTCTGCAACGGGCTGACTGCGACCGCCGGGTTTGCGCAGACCCGCGCCGGAGTGCCGGAGCCCGCGCTTGTCACCGCGGGCAACGAGCTTGCGGACCTGGCGCGCCTGTCGGATCCCGGCGAGGACTACTACACGGCCTCGGACGTGGTGGACTACCTCCGGGGACGGTGAGGCTCGATCACTTGCCCGCGTAGGAAATCCGCCAGAGGGTGTCGTTCGCGTCGTCGGTCACAAGCAGGGCCCCGTCCCGGGCCACGGTCACCCCGACGGGACGCCCCCAGACGTGGCCGTTGTCGACGACAAACCCGGTCAGAAAATCCTCGTACTCCCCGGTCGGAACACCGTTCCGAAGAAGCACGCGCACCACCTTGTTGCCGGTCCGCACCGAGCGGTTCCACGAGCCGTGAAGCGCAACAAAGGCGTCGCCGCGGTACTCGGCCGGAAACGCCGAGGTACCCGTGGCATCTTCAGGGTAGAAAGTCATTTCAAGGGGAGCCGAATGCGACTGGAACAGGACGTCGGGAACGGTAGCGCGTCCCGCCAGGTCCGGACGTTCGCCCGCATGGCGCGGGTCCTCATGATTCCCCATGTAGTACCAGGGCCAGCCGTAGAATGCTCCCTCCTGGACATGCGTGACATAGTCCGGGACGAGGTTGTCCCCGAGGGCGTCGCGCTCATTGGTCGATGCCCATAAGGCGCCGGTCCCCGGCTGGATGCATAGGCCGACCGCGTTTCGGATTCCGGTCGCAAAGATCCGGACGTGCCCCTGCCCTTCGGGGTCGGTCACAAGGACATCGGCGCGGGCGGCCTCGTTGCCCCAGGCCGAACCGACGGCGTGCGTCGCCTCCCACGCACGAATCTCCCCGGGGGTCTTCAGCGGCATCCCGTCGGCGACGTTCGAGCCTGAGCCGACCGAGATGAACAACCGCCGGCCATCCAGCGAAAAGGCGACATCCCGGGTCGAGTGGCCGCCCGTGCTGTCGGCGAGATGCGGGACGATCACCTCGGCAGGCCCGCGGGCCTGGAGGTCGCCGTTCCGGTATGGGAAGCGGACCACGGAATTCAAATTGGCCACATACACCCACTGCGGGTCGTCGCCCAGGGGATAGAACGCGATCCCGAAGGGCCCGCTCAAGTCGTCGGCAAAGATCGTGTTTTCGGAAGGGGCATCCGCCCCGTCCGCCGCCCTCAGGACCCGGATCCGGCCCCGTTTGGTCTCGGCGATGAAGATGTCCCCGTTGGGGGCCTTGCGCAGGAGGCGCGGGCCCGAAAGCCCGGACGCAAACGACCTGACCTGGAACCCGGACGGCACCGACAGGATCGCGCCTTCCGGGCGGTCCGAAGTCTGCGGACCGTTCTGCGCCGACTCGGATACAAACGGGGGCGGCAAATCCGCCACATGCACGGAATGACAAACGCCGGGTGCGTCGTTCGTCCAATCCCCCGGGCTCGGAGCCGCGTGGGGCAACGCCGCGAGTTGGGCTGCCGTCGGAAAGGCGACAGCGGGCAGGGTCGCCAGGAATGCGATCAGGTTGCTGCGGTCCGCCGGGTCAGGCACCGTGATGACCATGGCCGTGCCGGGCACCATCGCGGCGGGCCCGACGAGGAACCGGCCCAGCGTCGCGGCGTCCCAGGTTAGGTGCGACGCCTTCAGGGCCTTGGTGTACCCAAAGTTTGGAACTGAGGCCGCCGGCCTCCCGACGACTCCCGCCAGAATCGGGCCCTGGCCCGCCCCGGGACGCGTTTCCTTGCCGGTGGAGTGGCAGACCGCGCAGTTCTGCTGGAACAGAATCCGTCCCCTGTCGGGATTGTTGGAGATCGGCTGTTTTGCGCCGGAACAGGCTGAGGCTCCGAGGACTGCTAGGGCGAGGGCAACTAGGGAGGGGGCGCGGGTGGCAGGGGTCATGGGAAACCGGGATTCTAGCCAACCAAGTTCGGAACGCAATCGGGCGCTGCATTTTACGCTCCCTGCCGCCTCGTTGGCTGGCGGGAGGCGCCCGCACAGGCTACACATTGTTAACGCTTTTAGCCTAAGGTTTTATTAGGGGGAAAATCGCCCGTGGCGTAGGCTTGTGCCATGAAAGCAGCCTTCGACCTTGGAAGACTTGCGCAAGGCGCCCGCAGGCGGACTGTGATGCTGGCGGCCTTTCTAGTTGGTGTTTCTGTTTTCACCCCGCGGGCCCTTGCTGTCTGGCCTCCGGACTCCTCCCCGCACAAGCAGGCGGCTGCCGAGGTGAAGAGGTTTCTGGCTGCGGCACGGGAATCCAACTACGGGGCGATCAGCATGGGCGAAGATCGGACTTTCGCGGCCGTGACCCGGCAGCAGTTTGCAGCCTTCGCCGCGGAATTCGGAGGCAGGCTCAAGTATTGCGCGGGGGTCTCCCTGCTGGGGGTCCTGAAAAAGGGGGACGAACAGGTTGTACTTTGGAAGATAGCGTTCGGCGACGGAAGCGACGACCTCCTGATGGAGCTCGGCATGAAGGGCGGTCAGGTCGCGAGCCTGGCGGCGGACTAGCAGGCTACTCGAGCTGCTTGCGGAAGTCGTCGAACAGGCGTTTCAGGTCGGCAAGCTCTGCGCGGAGGCTGGCGGAATCCTGCTCCAGCTTGGCCAGCCGCTCGTTTTCGAAACGCACCTCGACGACCGCGGGCTCCTGGTTCGGCGCGAATTCCGGGGGCGGGAGCTCCACCACGCCGCCGAGGAGATGCGCGAAGCGCTGTTCCTTCAGGCCGGGTTGGCGCGGCAACTTGACGACCAGGGGCAGGGCCTGCCGCAGGATCAGCGCGTCCAGCACCGCCTCGACCTCCCCCAGCCCGGCAAACTCGTGCATGCGACCCGTCCTCCCCCGGATCTCGCCTACCGTCTGGGGGCCCCGCAGCATGAGGACGCACAGGATGGCGATCTCCGGCCGCTGCAGGTTGAAGAACTTGTCGAACCTGTGGCCGTACTTGGCCACCCGGCTGTCGGCCCCCTGAAACTCATACGCGAGGCTCTTTTCGCGCAGCGAATCAAGGGCGCGCACGACATCCTTCTCGCCAAAGGCCACCACCGGGTCGCGGTTGGAACTCTGGTTGCATGCATTGGTCAGCGCGTTCAGCGTGAGCGGGTAGTAGTCCGGGGTCGTGATGTCCTTCTCGACAAGCGAGCCCAGGACCCGCACTTCGGCCGGGTTGAGGGGGGTGAATGAATCTTCGGCCATGGCTGTGGACACGAGCCCTATCGAAATCGCCGGGCATTTCAACCGCGGCATTTCGCGGCAGCCGGCGCGTTTCTTGTCGCAACGGGATGGCCCCGCATGCATCCATTCCGCCATGGCTGACGGAACCGTCCCCCACCCGATCCTCCCGGCTGAAGACAGGGCCGCCGAGGGCAGGCGCCGGCTGCTCATCGCCGTGGCGGTAATGGCCATCATCGCCCTTCGAAAACACGACAGCGTGACACACCCGCAGTTCTGGGCGGAGGACGGGGCAAGATTCTTCATTGAGGCGGAACGGAATCCCTCCTGGCTGCTCTTCGCACCGTACCAGGGCTACCTGCACTTCATACCAAGGTGCATCGCCTTGCTCGGCCGAAACATTCCCATGCTGTGGGCCCCGGCCCTATATGCCTGGGCCCCTCTCCTGGCCACGGGCGCGCTCGCATGGGGAATCCAATCCCCGCGAATCCCCCTGCCCGGCAAGTCCGCGGCCGCGCTGGCCGTGGCACTCGTGCCCCACACCGGGGAGGTCTACTTTACGACCTGCAACCTCCAATGGATCCTCGCCGTGGGCCTGTTCGCACTGGCCATCATCGATGATCCGGCTTCCTGGCTTCAGCGGTTTTGCGACATCCTTTCGTTGGCGGTCCTGGGCTGGACCGGCCCCTTCCTTGCGCCGGCGCTTCCGCTCTTTGCCTGGCGCGCGTGGCGGCTTCGTTCCGCTTGGAGCATTGCCATGGCCGTCCTTGCCGCGGGCTGCCTCGCCGTTCAGGCGCCCGCGATGCTTGCGTTCCGGCCAGCGCCCAATTCGGAGCCCTTTTCACTCCTGCATGGGGCCGCCGTGATGGCCCAGCGCACTATCTTCTCCGTCGTGGCGGATCACATCCGAAATCCGGAATTGGTTTGCACCGCGACCTTCTTCGCCGTTCCCGGCATCCTTGCGTGGGTGTTGTGGCGCCGTCGGGCGCGGCTGACCGGGGGGCTGGAACTGATGGTCGCCGGTGGGCTCACGATTGCGGCAAGCATGTACAAGATGCGCTTCGACACCTGGAACCTCGACGACCTGTACAATGGGGATCGGTACATGTTCCTGCAAAAAGTCCTGTTCGTGTGGCTGGTGGCGGCGATTGCATCCACCGGGAGCGTCGCCCTGCGAAGGGTGCTCGCAGTAGCCGCAGCCTCGGCGTTCCTCGTCAGCACGCCCCGGTTCATCTTCCCCGCCTATCCTGACCTGCATTGGGCAGGCTATGTCGAAGCCATGGACCGAGGAGAAGCGGTCACGGTGCACATACTTCCGGCCGGATGCACCTTCGGCTACCCCGGCGGCCCACCCTGGCACCAGTGACCATTCCCATGTTTTTCCCCAAACAAATACCCCATGGACGCAAACCCCAGGATCCGCACCATCGGCCTTAGCATGCTGCTATTGGCCGCACTCACATCGCCCCGCGCGCGGGCCCAGGACCGGGTCCAGATCGACTCGGGGGTGATCGAGGGGATTCCGGGCGTGAACCCGGGCGTCCGGGCCTTCAAGGGAATCCCCTACGCCGCGCCGCCAGTGGGCGACTTGAGGTGGAGGGAGCCGCAGCCCGTGGTGCCTTGGACGGGAGTCCGGAAGGCCGATGAGTTCGGCGCCAGGGCCATGCAGGGGTTCATCTATTCCGACATGATCTTCCGGGACAAGGGGCCGAGCGAGGACTGCCTGTACCTGAACGTGTGGACGCCCGCGAAGATGGCCGGGGAGAAGCTGCCCGTCATGTTCTGGATCCATGGGGGAGGTTTCAAGGCAGGTTCCTCCTCGGAGCCGCGCCAGGACGGCGACCACCTTGCCGGCAAGGGCGTCGTCGTGGTCAGCATCAACTATCGGATGGGTGTATTCGGCTTCCTCGCCCACCCCGGCCTCACAAAGGAGTCCGGGCACGGATCCTCCGGCAACTACGGCATCATGGACCAGATCGCGGCGCTCCGCTGGGTGCAGCGCAACATCGGGGCCTTTGGCGGCGACCCGGGCAATGTCACGATTTTCGGCGAATCGGCCGGCTCCTACTCGGTGAGCATCCTGATGACCTCGCCGCCGGCCCGGGGATTGTTTGCAAAGGCGATCGCCGAGAGCGGCTCGTTCTTCCGAACGCGGGACACGGGGGACGACAAGCTCGACATGCCGCTCGCCAAGGCCGAGCGGCAAGGACTGAAGTTCGCGAAGAAGCTCGGGGCCAATTCGGTCGCCAAACTGCGCAGCATTTCGGCGGATGCGATCCTCAAGCTCCAACTTTCCAGCAACGACTTCGAGATGACGGCGATCTTCGACGGCACTGTGATGCCTGCGGACTCGGTCGCAGCCTGGAAGGAGGGCCGGCAAAGCCGCGTGCCCCTGCTCGCCGGCTGGACCGCGGACGAACAGAGGGTGTACGCCACCTTCGGAAGCAAGCGACCCACGGCGGAGAGCTTCATCGCCGAAACGCGGAAGAAGTACGGAGACAGGGCGGACGCGGTCCTGAAGCTCTATCCTGCAGGATCCGACGACGAGGCGGTACTGTCCGCCGGCGATCTCGCCACGGATCAGTTCATGGGCTACTGCACGTGGAGGATGATCGAACTGCAGCTGGAGACCGGACAGTCGCCGGTGTACCGGTATTCCTTCGACCGGAAGTGCCCCATCGCGCCGGGCCGGATCATCAATGGGGCTCCCGCGACAGGGGCCGATGTCGGGGCCGCCCACGCAAGCGACATCCCCTACGCCTTCGGCGACTTGGCGTATTCGCCCGGGGTGTCGTGGGAGCCGGCGGACTGGAAGCTTTCGGAGGCGATGGAAACCTATTGGAGCAACTTTGCGAGGACCGGGAACCCGAACGGACCGGGGGTGCCGGAATGGCCGCGCTACGACAAGGATGGAGGATACCAGGTGCAGCATCTCGACGCCTCCATAGCCGCCGCGCCGGAAAGGCATCGGGACCGGTTTGAGTTCTGGTCGGCGGACGCGGTAAAGGTTGGGAAATAATATGAAAACAAAACTGTCCTTGGCCGTGCTCCTGATGATGGTCGCGGGCGCCGGGCGCCTTCCGGCCCAGTCGCTCTTCCTGGCTGAGTTCCATGGCAG
Organism: uncultured Opitutaceae bacterium; assembly: GCA_964527955.1. Taxonomy (GTDB): domain Bacteria; phylum Verrucomicrobiota; class Verrucomicrobiia; order Opitutales; family Opitutaceae; genus Palsa-1447. Next base: position 12,733 of record CAZGOX010000007.1, read on the forward strand.
GATGCTGCCCGTTCAGGCGGTCGACGGAGTCGTCCCCGAGGTGAAGATTCACGGCAAGTTCAAGAAGGCGCCCTATGCCAAGAGGCTCGGCATGGTAAAGGCCCCCGAATATGCCGACGGCATTGTGAAGTTCGAGGACAAGAACTTTCACTCCTTCTATGGCGACATGAACAACGAGCTCCGCCTCAACGCGATCCTCCGCTCCGACCGGGACTTCAAGGATTGCTACATGGTGGTTGCATTCGAGAGGCGCGGCGACGCCGGCGGGACCATGCTCGCCGTCGAGGTGCCTGACTTGGACGCAAACCAAAAGGTCCAGTTCAGGTGCAGCCTGGCGATCAGCGAACAACTGACCCACTTTCTCTACCACCTCCACCTATTCTCCGGCGAGCGCGAGATTCTCACGTCCGATATTACAGGTGGGCTGGTGATCGACGACCGCTTGCGCAGCGACTCCAGCATCCTGGCCCGGACCGACTCCGCCCGACCAATTGTGATCTACAAGCTGGCGCCCAGGCGGCCCGATGAGCTGCCCGACGATGCCTTCGGAAGTTGCCTCATCCGTTTCACGATCGGCACCGGCGGGCAGGCCACGAACATTGAGATTCTCTCGGCGACGCAGCCCGAGGTGAGCCAGAGCGCGACGGACGCGCTCGAGCAATGGGTGTTCCGGCCGGCGATCGAAGACCACCACTTCGTTCCGACCACGATCAAGTATCCGTTCACGTTCGGCCCCCGCAAGTCGCAGGGAGGGTAACGGGGCTGGACAGGAGCGCACGGGCCGGTACGCGTTCGGAGGTAGGGACGCGCGGCTCGCGAGTCCGGGAATATCCTCGGGGCATTCCAAAACCCAGGACGAATTGGGTTTTTTCAAGAAGGGCCGGGGGGTAGTGAATGGGCGTTGGGGTATTCCCGGACGGGCGGGCCGCCCGTCCCTACCTTGAATCCGCTACTCCCCAATCTCAACCCTAGCCGGGACCCCATGGACCGAATCAGGGGCCACCCAGACGTAGAGAGAGCAGGGTTCGACCGCCCACTTTTCCTCGATCCCCCAGATTGCGAGTTCATCCCTCCCAAGCTTGAAGGCGACGTGCTTCGTTTCGCCGGGGGCAAGGTGCACGCGCTCAAACCCCTTCAACTCCCTCACCGGCCGCGCGACGCTGGTCCCGCGAAGCCTGATGTAGAGCTGCACGACCTCCGTGCCTTCCCGGGAGCCGGTGTTCCGGACTTCGGCGCCGACCGTCAGGGAAGCGCCGCCCCGCTCGACAGCCGCGGCGCTCAGGGTCTTCGTGTCGACGCTGACTCCTGAGTAGCGGTAGTGAGTGTAGGAAAGGCCGTAGCCGAACGGATACAGCGGACTGTTTGGCAGGTCGACATACCGCGACACGTAATAGTCGTCGGCCGGCGCCCCGGCATTGCCGATCGGATCGGTCTGGGGCCGTCCCGTATTCAGGCTGTTGTAGTAGATCGGCACCTGGCCCAATGCGCGCGGAATCGAGACCGTGAGCCGCCCCTCCGGCTCGGAGTCGCCGAACAAGGTGCTGACGATGGCGTTGCCCGCCTCCTCGCCCGGAAACCACGCCATGAGGACCGCCGGAACATGCGTCGATGCCCAGGAGATCGCCAGCGGGCGCCCGCTGAACACGACGAGAACGACCGGTTTCCCGGTCGAAACCACCGCCTCGAGAAGCTTCTCCTGGTTGCCGGGAAGGTCGATGGTTGAGCGCGACGAGGCCTCCCCGCAGGTGTCGCGGCTCTCGCCGAGGGCCATCACCACGAGGTCGGCAGCCTTGGCGCTTCGGACCGCCTCGGCAAAGCCCGACTCCGATTTCCCGTCCACCCCCGTGCCCTTGGCGTACGACACCGAGAATCCCTCCCGGGTCGCGCGCGCGGCGAGGGCGCTCCGCAGCGTGACCATGTCGCCGGGGCGCCCTTCGCAGGACCAGCAGCCGAGCATGTCGTCGGCGCTGTCGGCCAGAGGTCCAATCAGGGCGATCCGCTTCCCTCTCCCGGCGCTCAGGGGAAGAAGCGGTGAGCCGCCGACCTTCAGGTTCTCCAGGAGGACGAGGGATTCGTCGGCGGCCTGCAGGGCAAGCGCACGCCCCCTTTCGGCGGCGGCCGGATCCGGGACAACGGGCTCGGCAACGTAGGGGCGGTCAAAGAGGCCAAGGGCAAACTTCATGCGCAGGATCCGGCGCACGGAGTCGTCCAGGCCGGCCATCGGCACGGCCCCGGAGCGCACGAGGTCCGGGAGATGTCTCAGGAACAGTCCGCTCTGCATGTCCATGTCCACGCCGGCGAGGAAGCTCTTCCGGGCCGCCGTCGCCTCGTCGTCTGCGATCCCATGGAGCATGAGCTCGCGGACCGCCGTCCAATCGCTGTCCACGAATCCCTGGAAGCCCCATTCCTTCCGCAGCACCTGTCCCAGCGTAAACGCATTTGCGCTCGAGGGCACGCCGTTGATCGCATTGAAGGCCGACATGAGCGTGCCGGCCCCCTGGTCCACGGCCGCGTGGAACGGCGGCAGGTACACCTCCCGAAGCGTCCGCTCGGAGATCTCCGTTGTGTTGTAGTCGCGGCCGGCCTCGGCCGCGCCGTAGCCGACGAAGTGCTTGGCGCAGGCCATGATGGAGTCCGGGGCCCCCAGGTCCCTCCCCTGATAGCCGAGGACATACGCCCGGGCCATGGCCGAGCCAAGATACGGGTCCTCGCCGGAGCCCTCGGCAATCCTGCCCCAACGCGGGTCCCTCGCGATGTCGACCATCGGCGAAAAGGCCCAGCGCACACCCTGCCTTGAGGCCTCCCCCGCGGCGAGGCGCGCCGTCCGCTCGACAAGACCGGGATCCCAGCTGGCGGACAGGCCGAGGGGTATCGGAAAGGTGGTCCGGAAGCCGTGGATCACATCCATCCCGAAAAGGATCGGGATGTGGCGGGGCGATTCCTCGACCGCCTCCCGCTGAAGCAGGTTGGTGTCTCGGGCCGCCGTCTTTCCGAGGATCGCCCCCACCCACCCCTTCCGCACAAGGTCGTCGCAGGAGAGCAGGAGTTCGCCGGGGCCGCCCTTGGAGTCGGTCGCAATCTGGTTCAGCTGGCCCACCTTCTCCTCGAGGCTCATCCCCGCAAGCAGCGCGTCGATTCTGGCCTCGATCCGCGGCGACAGCTGCGCGCCCGGCCCGGGGCCGCCCGCCGGCTGGGCGGACAAGAGAGATGGGATGCAGCCGGCGGCCAGGAAGAGAAGGGCGGATCGGGGCATGGGGATGGACACGAGCCTCCGTTCGCCGCAGTTTCCAGCGCAATCCCAAAACTCATGCGAAGGTCTTGTCTCAAGGGCTGTGTGTGCGCCTCCGCGGCGATGGCGGCCGCGGCCATCTCCGCGCGCGGGGTCGACCTTTCGCCGGAGCATTGGCCTGCCGGGGAGCGCGCGCGGGTGGAAGCGCTCGAGCTCAGGGGGCCGGCCCCGCCCGACTCCAGGGTGGTGGACGGCGCAAGCGGCATCGTCTCGGCCACGGTGTCGCCCGTGTCGGTGTACGCGGGGATGCAGACGCTCAAGAGCGGCGGCAACGCGGCCGACGCCGCGGCCGTGACCGCCCTGACCCAGGTGACGATGCAGCTTGGCTCGGTCGTCTCCTATGCGGGCGTCTTCACGATGCTCTACTACGACGCCTTCACGCACCGGGTGTTTTCGATGGATGCGGGCTACAACTCCTACCTGCACGAGACGGACCCGCTCTCCATCCGGCGCGGCGACCTTGGCCCGCTCAATTTCGGACGCACGCCCGACGAGGGCGGCGTGCGGGGACGGGAAACCCTCGTGCCCGGCTTCATGGCGGGCGTCGAGGACATGCAGGGCCGGTTCGGGAGGCTGCCGTTCCACGACCTGTTCGGGCCCGCGATCTGGTACGCGAGGAACGGCGTCCGGGTGTCACCGACCCTTCAGGCGTACTTTGCGATGCGCGAGAAGTACCTCGCAAGGACCCCCGAGGGCCAGCGCTTCATGCGCCAGGCGGGCGGCGCCCTCCCGGTCGCAGGCCAGCTCTTTGTCCAGCATGAGCTGGCACTCACCCTGAGGGCGGTCGCGTCGTCGGGATCAAGCTACATGTACACGGGCCCTTGGGCCCGGGAGTTTGTCAGCACGGTCCGGCGGGAGGGCGGCAAGGTGACGCCTGAGGATCTCGAGCGGTACCGGCCGATCTGGAGCGAACCGTTCCAGGAAAACGCGTTCGGGGCCCGGGTCTTTGTCAACGGGCCTCCCAACTACGGCGCGGTGACGCTTTTCCTCGGCCTGAACCTCGCCGAGGCCCTTCAGCTGGATCACCAGGGGCCCTACTGGACGGATCCGGCGACCTTTCGCTCGCTCGCGCGGATCAACAGCATTGTTGCGGGATCGCTTGTCGAGAACAAGGCCGCCGCCGCCTTCCTGCGCGACAGGGGAATCACCGTCTCGGGTAGGACCGAGTTGAGCAAGGTCTTCGCCTGGACGGTCGCCCCCTATCTCGACCAGATCTTCAGCCAGCAGGCGCCGGCCGTCCCGAGCCACTCCAACGCAATCGTCGTCGTCGACCGCGAGGGCAACATCGCGGTGGTCACGCACACGATCAACTCGGTCGTGTGGGGCGACACGGGAATCGTGGTCGGCGGGGTCCCGATCCCCGACTCCGCGGCCTTCCAGCAGGACAAGCTTGCGAGGATCCAGCCGGGCGACCGACTGCCCCACGGAATCATCGACACGATCGCCTTCGACGGCGACCGGCCGATCCTCGCGACGGCGAGCATCGGCTCCTCGCTCTGCCCCGAGAGCATCCGGGTGCTTCTCAGCCTCCTGGGCCAGCATCTGCCGCTCCCCACTGTGATGGCCGCGCCGCCGGTTCTCGCCGCCTTCAAGCTCTCCGCAGTCGACGAGATCGCAGGCCACGTGCCGGTGCCCGTGCCCGACGGCGCCTACGGACCCGCCTTCCTCGCGAAATTGAGGGCGGAGGGACTGACGCTTTCGGCGACGCCGGCAGGCGACGTCCCGACGCTTCGTGGAACGCTCGCCGTGGTCGCCATAGACCCTGCGACCAAGAGGAAGTCCGCCGTGAACGAGCCCGGCGTCATGGTGTTCAACAGCGCGTACTGAGAACCTAGGGAAGCTGGTAGATCCCGCACAGCGCGACCCCCGTGCCACCGTCCGCTCCCGTCACCTCCGCCGTATAGCCCCCGGGAGGGAGGGTCACCAGAACTTCCGAGTCGGGTGACCCCGGACTCAGCACCGGAAGGGCGTAGACTGTCTGCGCCGCCCCAAGCAGGATCGGGTTGGAGCCCCATCCGGCGTTGGAGTACAGCACCACATCGTGCCCGTTCTGGTACTGGTGAATCGACAGGGCCGGGTGCGCCAGGACGCCCGATACGTTGTACGGAGCGCCGGCGATCCCGGGCCCGATCGCCTGCACGAGCACCGTCCTCGACGTGCTCCCGGAAATGAAAAAGCCCCCGATCAGGATGTTGTCCCCGGTGCCGACGAAGGCCCGGGAGGAAATGCTGCTCGCAATCCCGGGGTCGGTCGCCGGGCCCACGGACAGCGTTGCCGCGCCGCTGGCAGGGCTGGAGCCGGAGGGGTTGGCAGCGACCACGGTGTAGCTTCCGGCGCTTGCGGGCGTGGCGTTGGAGATCATGAGCTGGGGCCCGTTTGCCCCGGACACAATGTCGGCCGTGGTTCCGGCCGGGCTGTTGGGCAGTGCCGATCCATTGTGCATCCACTGGTAGGAGGCCGCGGAGGTCGCAGCGGAGGTGAAGACGACCGTGGAGCCGCTGGCGAGGGTCTGAGACGCCGGCTGCAGAGTGAAGGCCGGGGCGGCGGGCGTCAGGATGAAGTGGGCCGCGGTCAGGGGCGGCAGGCTGTAGCTGAAACCATTGCCGGAAATGGTCGCCGCCGACCGGGCCGTGATTGCCGGGTTTGTGCTGTCAAAGGCATAGACCGCCGCCTTCGTATAGGTGCCCGGGCCGGCGATCTGGAAACTAACATCGGCCGCAGCCGTAAAGCTCTTGTTCAGGACGATCACGTGCAGGTAGCCGGAGGCGTCGATGGAGGCGTAGGCCGAGCTGTTGACGGTGTCGGAGTCGGATTCCAGGACCGACGTCGAGCCGAACTTCCCCCCGTTGCCGTCGTAGTTGAGATAAAGGTTGAACGCCGAGGCGACGTAGAGCGGCGCCGGCGGGTCGTGGAGGAGCCACAGGCAGCCCAGATAGACGCCGTACTTCCCATAGATCCCCAGGACGTCGGCCTCGGCGATCCCCCCTGAGATGTCGCTTTCGCCGCCGTAGTTGTACTCGGTGAAGGAGAGCTTCGTCCCGGGATAATACTTTGCGATCGATGCCTGGAGATTGGGGATCCAGGGCAGGAACTGAGAAAAGTACTGTTGCACCCAGCTGTTCTCGACAAAGGTCGGGTCCCAAAGGACCCGGGGATCCTGGATGCGCTCCTCGTTGGTCGCGGTGTCCGTGAAGGTGGTCTGGCTGGTGATGTCTTCGTCGCTGTAACGGTGGAGGTCGAGGACATCGAGCAGCCGGGTGCCCGCCGTTGCCGAGGCCTTGCTCATCTGGTCCAGGTAGTAGTCGAGGAACCATCGATAGCCTGGGTTCGCAGCCTGGATCGAGGTCCAGTCGGGCGCATTCTGAAAGCTGAAGTATCCGTTGCTCCCGTAGGAGACGGGGCCGAGAACGTCGGCGGCCGGGTCCATGCGCTTGATGGTCTTGGCCAGGGGCACGGACACTTGGATGATTTCCTTGCAGGTGGGCTGGGCGGGGTGGATCTCGACATGGGTCGATCCCCAAATATCCGGCTCGTTGTCCAGGTCGTAACCCTTGATTCCCGTCGGGCCGGACGCGCTTCCGTACTTCTTGATGAAGAGATTGAGCAACTCGTCCATGTGGACCAGGCCGTCCGAAAGGTTCGGCGAACTGGGGAAGACTCCGCCGGGCGTGTCGTTGACCACTGGGTAGAACTCAGAGGACGGCGCATACTGGGAGGGCGTGAGCCAAACGGCATCCTCCGTGGCCGCGACGTACCCGGCCATCTGCAGGGTCATCACTGTGTACGGAGTGCCAAAGGCCAGCGACTGGTCGTGGAATTGGGTCAGCGCGATCGCGGGAATGCTTTGCTGGTTCGACGGCAGCCCGGAAACCATGAAGCTGTCGTTCTCGTAGTGCCAGTCGGCGCCCGCATTCGAGGCATTGGTCTCCCAGTTGTATGCCGTAAGGCGGTTGCCACCCATGCGCCGAGACCCGGGCGTCGCGACGCCGGGCAGGTCCTGGTCCACGCCGTAGATGTAGGGGCTGATCAGGCCGCGGCTCGCGGTCGGGTCGACCGAGACCTGGATCGCATTGCCGGCCCTGAGACCCGGCGCGAGGGACAGCGCGAGGCCCAGGAGGATGAGGCCCGCGGGCGGCAACCGGAATGAAGGCGCTGGATCAGCGGCTTGGAATTTCATGGGGAATGGGATCGGGCCGGCGCCGCACCAGCGCGACGCAGGCCACGGCGCCGAGCGCCAGCATGGCGGCGACCAGGAAGAGTCCGGGCGACTGGCGACCGGTGGCGTCGTTCAGCGCTCCGACGGCGTAGGGGCCAAGGAAGCCGGCAAGGTTTCCGACCGAATTGATCAGCGCGACTGCTATTGCCCCGGCCGCCCCTCCCAGGAACCCCGTCGGCAGGGTCCAGAAGATGGGCATCGCGGAAAGGACCCCGCAGGTGGCCAGGACGAGCCCCGCCACGGCTGCGAATGCCCCTGAGCCCGCGAGGCCGATCAGCAGGAACCCGGCCGCCGCCGCCGACAAGCTCAGCGCAAAATGCCAGCGGCGCTCACCCGACCGGTCGGAGCTTCTTCCGACCAGCATCATCGCGACGGCCGCAAGCCCGTACGGAATTGCGGCAAGCCATCCGACATCGAGGACGCTGCCGATCCCGGCGTTCCGGAGGATTTGCGGCATCCAGAACCCGATGCCGTAAAGCCCGGCAATAAGCATGAAATAGACAAGGACCAGGACCCATATGCGTCCGTCGGCGAAGACCTGCCGGGGCGAGAGCTGGGCGTGCCCGCGGCTGTCCCCGAGAACCGCATCCTTGAGGGCCTTCTTCTCCCCCTCCGAGAGCCATCGGGACTCGTCGATCGAGGATGGCAGCCACGCAAGGACGCAAAACCCGACCAGCACGGACGGGATGCTCTCGAGAAGGAAAAGCCACTGCCAGCCCTTCAGCCCATGCACGCCCCCGAAGTGGTGCAGGATCCAGCCTGACAGGGGCCCTCCCGCCACGCCCGACAGCGCGATCGCGGAAATGAAGAAGCCCATGATCCTCGCGCGATGCGCCGACGGGAACCAGCAGGACAGGTAGTAGATGATGCCCGGGAAGAATCCCGCCTCGGCAAGGCCGAGCGAGAAGCGCGAAACGTAGAAGAGCGCCGGGCTTGTCACGAGCATCGTGGCGCCCGAGATCACCCCCCATGTGATCATGATCCGGGCGATCCAAAGCCGCGCGCCGAACTTGTGCAAAAGCAGATTGCTCGGCACCTCGAAGAGGAAGTAGCCGACAAAGAAGATGCCTGCCCCCAGCCCGTACATGGTGTCGGAAAAACGCAGGTCGCCCATCATTTCCAGCTTGGCGAAACCGATGTTCACGCGGTTCAGGTACGCGACCACGTACCCCGCAAAGAGCAGGGGCACCAAACGCCGCGCGACGCGGCCGTACGGCGGCGCGACGGCTCCTGACGCGGGGGCGGTTCCGCCTTGGGGGTTCATGGGCAGGTGGGGTGCACTGCTGAGGGGGGAATCCTCACACGAGGCGGGAGCCAAAGTCACTTTCAGAGTTGAAGATCGGCGTCCTGAATCCAGCCTTGGAATATGGGCAAACCCACGTTCGGCATCGGAATCATCGGCTGCGGAAACATCAGCAACCAATACTTTGAGGGACTGGCGAAGTTCCCCTTTCTCAAGGTGATCGGCGTGGCTGATCTGGACCCTGCAAGGGCCGCGGCAAAGGCGAAGGAACGCGGCGTAAAGGCCTTCACCACCGCGGAACTGCTGGCGAACCCGGGCATCGGGCTCGTGATCAACCTGACCGTCCCGAAGGCGCATGCGACCGTGAACCTGGCGATCCTCAAGGCCGGGAAGCATGCCTATACCGAGAAGCCGTTCGCGCCAAGCCTGGCCGAGGGTCGCAAAGTCCTCAAGTTGGCCAAGTCCTCGGGGCTGCGGGTGGGCTGCGCGCCGGACACGTTCCTTGGCGGGGGGATCCAGACGGCCCGGGGGCTGATTGACTCGGGCGCGATCGGCGATCCGGTCGCCGGGGTCGCCAACATGGCAAACCATGGGCCGGAGGGCTGGCACCCGGACCCTGGGTTTTTCTACCAGGTTGGCGGCGGCCCCATGCTCGACATGGGCCCCTACTACCTGACGGCCCTGGTGAACCTCCTCGGGCCCGTCCGGCGGGTGACCGGATCGACGCGGATTTCCTTCGAGGAGCGGGTGGTCGGCAGCGAGCCGAAGAAGGGCCAGCGGATCAAGGTGGAAGTCCCCACCCACGTCGCCGGCGTCTATGACTTTGCCTCGGGGCCTGTCGTGTCCGTGACAATGTCCTTTGATGTCTGGGCGCACACGCTGCCCATCATCGAGATCTACGGCAAGGCGGGGAGCCTGCGCGTTCCGGACCCGAACATGTTCGGCGGGGCCGTGGAGCTGCGCTTGGCCGGGGAAAAGCAGTGGCGCACCATCCCCCTCACGCACAGCGACCAGGTGAGGCGCGGGATTGGAGTCGCGGACATGGTCTCGGCCATCGCAAACGACCGCCCGCACCGGGCGAGCGGGGAACTGGCCTACCACGTCCTCGAGTCGATGCTGGCCGTGCAGCTGGCCTCGGAGCAGGAATCCCCTGTCCAGGTCAAGAGCAC
>CAZGOX010000007.1:22749-25043 GCA_964527955.1 uncultured Opitutaceae bacterium
CTGCACGGGCTCCCCGTAGAGGATTCCGCGGCCGCCGGTTCCAAAATAGAACCTGCCGAAGACCCGGGGATCGCCGGTCATCGCCCTCACCTCGCCAAACTGGTGCTGGCCGTCGTTGATGTGGATCCACGTGGCCCCGGCGTCATCGGAGCGAAAGAAGCCCTCCACGCCTCCCGACTGCCCGGCGATGAAGATCGCTGGCGTGTCCTTGCCGGGCGCCGCCTTGCCGAAGCCCAGGGCCACCGCCCCCGCCGAGTCCACCTTGCCAAACGAGGCCCCGCCGTCGGTCGAGTGGTACAGCGTGCCCTTCGCAACGATCCAGAGGTCGCCCTCGCGCCCGGGCACCGCGTGCAGGTCGCCGCCCGCGGGGCCCCAGAAGCCTTTGAGGATGGGAAGGCCCGTCGCAGTCTTATGAAAGTTCGCCGCCCCGTCGTCGCTGACAAGGACCTCCCCGGCCCCCGCGTCGTACGCGTAGAATCTCTGCGAATTCACGGTGTCGGCAATCACCCGCAGGCCGACGGTCCCGCCCCCGCAGGCCTGCCATGTGGCGCCCCAGTCGTGCGTCAGGTACGGCTTGTCGCGCAGCGGCGTCCACACGACCGTCTTCGCATCGGGCGAAATCGCTATCGAGCCCATCCCGCGCCAGCGAAGCCCGACCGCCCCCGGGGGCTCCCCAGCAAACGCCTTCCAGGTCCTCGCCCCATCCAGGGAGTACTGCGCCGTGACCAGGTCGTTCTTGTAGGTGTTGCCGCACCGGACAAAGACCTCCGGGTGCTGCCAGGCGAACACCAGGCTAGTCGTGTCCTTGAACCGCGGTCCGTCGAATCCCAGGTTGGGAGGGGACACGGCGAGGTCGTCGTGGCGGAAGCCATCGATGTCCCCCAGCCCGCTCACCAGGGGTGCGCCCTCCGGCGGGCTTGCCAGGGCCAGCGGAACGGTTTCCTCAATGCCGGCGTCGTCAAAGCTCCAGTGGGTGGCCTTCCCGAGGTCGGCGTCTTCCAAGTCGTGCGTCACCCAGATGCCATACCCCGTCGGGAAGATGGCATGGTTCGAGTCGAACGGGTCGATTTCGACGTCGGCCAGCCAGTGGTGGACCCTGGGCGTCGTGTACGGCGCGCTCGAATGGTCCCACTGGGCGTTCACGAGCAGGGTTTCCCAGGTTCCTCCCCCGTTCGTGCTGCGAAAGATCACCTCGAATGGCTTTCGGTGGCCCCAGGTCGCCGCAACGACGGTTCCCGGATGCTGGGCGTCGACCGCCACGGATCCGTACCCAAACTGGCTTTCCGGAGCCGGCTTCTCAGGCGTGACATCGGTCCAGCGCCCGCTGGCCGTGTCCAGCTTCCAGACTGCGCCGTCGGTCATTCGGTTGGGGCCCGGCTCCTTGCCGTAGCTGAGGTATAATTCGCCATCCGAACCCAGGGCAGAGCGGGTCGGCCGGAGGCCCAGCGGCTGCCCGGGAACGGGCGCCCAGCTCTTGCCAGCGTCGGTGCTTCGAAAAATGCTCTCCTTCGGGGTGGACACGGCCGCATACAACGTCGGAGTCGGGGCGCCAGGCGTTCCCGAGCCCGGGTCAAAGCGGACGATGTTCAGCCCGACCGCCTGCGGCGGAAAATTGAAAAATCCGACACCAGGGATTGCGGGTTGCCCGGCACTCCCGTCCGGCACGTCCGGAAATGTCGCCACCTTTGCCCAGGTCGCGCCGAAGTCCTCGCTCCGCCAAAGTCCGTCATGCCGCGTTCCCAGGAAGAGGATCCGGTGGTCGTGCGGGTCGACGGCGAGGCGCTCGCCCGTGTTTCGCCCGGCCTCGTTGCCTCCGAACTTGATCGGCACGGGGGTCCGCTGCCATGTCTTCCCGTAATCGGACGACCTGAGGATCTCGCCCGTGTCCCCTCTCGTGTACGTACCCGCCGCGACGTACACACGGGCGGGCTCAACCGGGTCGGAGGCAAGGCTCTCGACACCCTGGAGGTTCCAGTCCTTCTGGCTCACCCAGTCCATGAGGGGAATCCACCGCTTTCCCGCCGGGTCCCAACGGTAGGCCCCCCCGACATCGGTCCGCACGTAGCAAAGGTCCCTTTCCGCAGTGTTGAAGATGATCCCCGATACGAATCCGCCTCCGCCTATGTTGACGTTGCGGTAAACATAGGGCTCGGAGGCGGGCGCCTGCTGCGCCATCGCCGCCACGCCGGAGCATGCAAGCGAGATGAGAAAAGCGATGGCCCGGGTTCCTGGGCGATGATGGGGCAGCATGGGGAAACCCCTACCATGCCCAGTACCGGCTGGATTTCCACCCC
>CAZGOX010000008.1:0-21190 GCA_964527955.1 uncultured Opitutaceae bacterium
TGCCTGGCGAGCTGCGGCACGGCGCCCGTGGTCATGATCGACGACGACCTCCACGAGAAGGTCGACTGCGCGAAGGCCCGGGAATTGAGCGAGAGAATCAAGGCGGAGGCCGCAAGGTAAGCCAATGGCCGAACAACGCCGCATCATCTTCCGCCACATCGACGAGCCGGGCTACACGCCCGACCTCGCCTGCTACCTGCGCAACGGAGGCTATGAGATGCTGCGCAAGGCGATGACGCGGAAACCGGAGGAGTGGATCGACGAGGTGAAGAAGTCGGGCCTTCGCGGCCGGGGCGGGGCGGGTTTTCCGTGCGGGGTGAAGTGGACGCTGGTCGACCGCAAGAGCGGGAAGCCGATCTACCTGATCGTCAATGCCGACGAATCCGAGCCCGGGACCTTCAAGGACCGCCACATCATCCACCAGGACCCGCACCAGCTGATCGAAAGCATCATGATCTGCGCCTTCGCGAACAACGTGAAGCAGGCGTACATCTACATCCGCGGGGAGTTTCCGCACGGGGCGCAGATCCTGGAGCGGACGATCGCCGAGGCGAGGGCCGCCAACTTTGCGGGCCCGAACATCCTGGGCTCGGCCTACGGTTGCGAGATCGTCGTCCACCGCGGCGCCGGGGCGTACATCTGCGGCGAGGAGACGGGGCTGATCGAGTCCCTGGAGGGGAAACGCCCGTATCCCCGGATCAAGCCCCCGTTCTTCCCCGCGGTGCTCGGACTGTACCAGTGCCCCACCATCGTCAACAACGTCGAGACCCTCTGCCACGTGCGCCACATCGTGGAAATCGGCGGCGAGGCCTACTCGAGGATCGGCACGCCGAACAACACCGGCACCCGGATCCTCTGCGTTTCCGGCCATGTGCAGAGGCCCGGGTACTACGAGTTCGAGGTGGGAAAGGTCACGCTGGGCGAGCTGCTCAACGACGTGTGCGGCGGCCCGATGCCGGGCAGGAAGTTCAAGGCGGTCATCCCGGGCGGTTCCTCGGCGAAAGTCCTCCGGTTCGGGGAGCGCTACAAGGGGAAGCGCAAGGTCGGGGCGGAGACGGTGGAGTTTGACTGGGGGGTGGAGGATATCCCGATGGATTTCGACTCCCTGGCCCTGGCCGGTTCCATGGGAGGCTCCGGAGGCGTGATCGTGATGGACGACTCGGCCAGCATGGTCGAGGCCCTGGCCAACATCAACGAGTTCTACGCGCACGAAAGCTGCGGGCAGTGCACGCCGTGCCGGGAAGGCTCCCTGTGGATGAAGCGCATCACCCACAGGATGGTGCATGACAACGCACGGGCGGAGGATGGCGCCCTGCTCAAGAGCGTCGCCGACCAGATCGCGGGCCGCACCATCTGCGCCTTCGGCGAGGCGTGCGCCTGGCCCACCCAGAGCTTCACCGCGAAGTTTGCCGAGGAGTTCAAGGCCTACGGCGACCCTGCCAGGGAGGCCGATCCGGACGCGGCCGAACTTGTGTAGCCCACCTTTCCCATGATCGCCCCTTCCAAGCCCGATCTCGTCACCGTCACCATCGACGGGCGGGAAATCTCCGTTCCGAAGGGGACGAACGTGATCGAGGCTGCGCATCGGCTCGGCATAGACGTGCCGCACTATTGCTACCACCCGAAGCTTACCGTGGTGGGAAACTGCCGCATGTGCCTCATAGAGATGGGGATGCCGGCCGTCGATCCCGCGACCAAGGCTCCGGTCATGGATCCTGCCACCGGCCGGCAGAAGATCAACTGGGCCCCGCGCCCGGCCATCGCCTGCGCCACGGGAGCTTCGCCCGGGCTTCACATCCGGACCACCTCACAGCTGGTGAAGGACTGCCGGGAAGGGGTGATGGAGTTTCTCCTGGTCAACCACCCGCTGGACTGCCCGATCTGCGACCAGGCCGGCGAGTGCAAGCTCCAGGAGCAGGCCACAGGCTACGGGCGGGGTTACTCCCGGTACATCGAGCCCAAGAACGTGAAGCCGAAGCGGACTGTGCTCGGCCCGCGGGTCACCCTGGACGACGAACGCTGCATCCTTTGTTCCCGCTGCATCCGCTTTTGCCAGGAGGTGGCAAAGGACGACGTGCTCGGCTTCATCGACCGCGGGAGCCATTCGACGCTCACCTGCTACCCCGGCCGGAAGCTTGAGAACAACTATTCCCTGAACACGGTCGACATCTGCCCGGTGGGAGCGCTTACCAGCACCGATTTCCGCTTCAAGATGCGCGTCTGGTTCCTCAAGCAGACAAACAGCATCGACACCGAAAGCAGCGCCGGAGCCAATACCGTTGTCTGGTCGCGCGAGGGCGTCATTTACAGGATCACCCCGCGGCGCAACGACGAGGTGAACGACACTTGGATGGCGGACAGCGGACGGGTCCTCTACCGTCAGGTCCAATCGGAGAGCCGACTTTCCGCGGTCACGGTCGCCGGTCATGTCGCCACGGAGGCGGACGCCTTTGCCAGGGCGGACGAACTCTTCCGGGCGGGAGGCGTCGCGGTCGTGGGATCCGGCAGGAGCTCGGTCGAGGAGCAATTTCTCACAAGGCTGCTGGCCGCGGCGGTCCATGCCAAGGCATGGCTGGTCGCCCGGGTGGGCGAGGGCGACGGGATCCTGGTCTCGGCCGACCGCAACCCGAATGTGCGCGGGGCGCTGGTGACGGGCCTTGTGGCGGCCCTGCCGGAGCCGCACTTGGGAGGGCTTGCGGAGCAGATTGACGGCGGCCACGTGAAGACGGTCGTCTCGGTCGGCGAGGACCTGGCGGCAGGCGGCCTTACGGCGGCGCAGCTGGACAAGGTCCGCGTGATTCACGTCGGCACGCACAGGAGCCCGACCAGCGATGTCGCGACCGTCATTCTGCCCGGCGTCACCGTCTTCGAGAAGAGCGGCACCCTCATCAACCAGCAGTTTCGGATCCAGAAGTTCCTCGCGGCGGTTCCCCCTCTTGCGGGGGCCAAGGACGACCTACACTGGCTTTCCTCACTGGTCGCGGCGGCGGGCGGGGCTGCGCCGGTCGGCACCCTCCCTGCGGTGTGGGCGTCCCTTTCGTCGACCGTCCCGGCCCTGGCCGGCCTGAGCCTGGCGGCGATCCCGGACACCGGCCTCCTCCTCAATCCCGCCCCCTGGGCCGCGCTGGCCTTTGCCGAGGGGCGTGCGCTGCATTTCCAGCCGAATCCGTGAATCTCTTCCTCCAGCTTCCGTTCTGGTTCCAGGGGGTCCTCAAGGGGCTTGCGGTGATCTTTGTGATATTCCCCATGGCCGGGGCGTGCTCGATGGCCGAGCGAAAGGTGTCCGCATGGATGCAGGGCAGGCCGGGTCCGAACCGTGCCATCGTGCCGTGGATTGGCTGGATTCCCGTGGTCGGCCCGGTGCTCCAGAGGCTCGGGCTCTTTCACCTGCTGGCGGACGGGCTGAAGTTCGTCTTCAAGGAGGAGCCGGTGCCGGGCCAGGTGAACAAATTCTATTTTGGCCTCGCACCCGTGCTGGGCATGATCCCGGCCTTCACGACCGTGGCCGTCGTCCCGTTCGGCGCCTACGTGGGCACCGGGGGCGGGATTGTGCCGCTCATGCTGGCCAACGTGGACGTGGGCCTGCTCGCCGTGTTCGCGGTGTCCTCGCTCGGGATCTACTCCCTGATCCTGGCGGGCTGGGCGTCGAATTCGAAATATCCTTTCCTCGGCGGGATCCGGGCGTCGGCCCAGTTGATCTCGTACGAGCTTTCCCTGACTCTCGCCGTGGTGCCCGTGTTCCTATGGATCAACGCGCCCGGGGCCCCGGCGACGTGGAGCCTTGTCAAGGTCGTGGAATTCCAGAGCCAGCCGGGATTCTGGGGCGGGGCCTGGTTCCTCTTCACGATGCCCCTTTCCGCAGCGATCTTCCTGATCGCCCTCTTTGCGGAGACGAACCGCCAGCCCTTCGACATGCCCGAGTCCGAGGCCGACCTGGTCGGCGGATTTCACACGGAGTACGGCGCCTTCAAGTGGTCGCTCTTCTTCGTCGCCGAATACTCGAACATGATCGTGGGCTCGGGCGTCTTCACGCTGCTCTTCCTCGGCGGATGGAACCCCCTGCCGTGGCTCCCGCTGGCAAAGTTCGCGGCGCTGGCGGGCCTGCTCGGGCATCCCCTGCTCCTGGGGATCGCGTCCGTGGCCATCTTCGTGGCAAAAATCCTACTCATGATCTTCTTCTTCATGTGGGTCCGCTGGACCGTCCCGCGGTTCCGCTACGACCAGGTGATGCGGCTGGGCTGGCAGAAGCTCCTGCCTCTCTCCATCCTCAACCTCGCGGCCTATGCCGTGGGAATCGCATGGCTGTAGTCCCCATCCAGCGCAAGCCGCTCACGCTCGCCGAGCGGATCTACCTGCCGCAGATCGCGGCCGGGCTCTGGATCACGCTCAGGCATCTCTTCTCGCCCCGCGTGACCCTCAGTTACCCTGAGGAGCGGCCCGCGATCCCGCCGGGCTACCGGGGGGCGCCGACCCTGGTGAAGGACCCCAACGGGCGTGAGAAGTGCGTCTCCTGCCAGCTCTGCGAGTTCATCTGCCCTCCGCGCGCAATACGGATCACCCCGGGCGCGATCCCTGCGGACGATCCCTCCGCGCACGTGGAGAAGGCTCCGCAGGCCTTCGACATCGACATGCTGCGGTGCATCTACTGCGGGCTCTGCGAGGAGGTCTGCCCCGAGGAGGCGATCTTCCTGCAGAACAAGTACTCAACGTCCGGCTACACCCGCTCGGAGCTCGTGAACCACAAGGACCGCCTGTACGAGATGGGCGGCACGCTGCCCGACACGCATTACAAGTGGGACCGGAAGAAGGCGGCCGCGGAGGAGGGCGCGTCCCACGGTTGACCCCGCCCATGCCGTCCTTCCTTTTCACGTTTTTCGTGGTCTTCACGGCCGGATGTGCCGCGGGTGTCGTCGTGAACCGGAACGCCGTCAACGCGGCGATGTGCCTCCTGCTGTCCCTGGTCGGGGTCGCGGCCCTGTTCATCCGGCTGGACGCCTTCCTCCTGGCCTTCCTCCTGATCCTGGTCTACGCGGGCGCCGTGGTGACCCTGTTCCTGTTCATCGTCATGCTGCTCGACGTGAAGGGGCAGTCCACCGTGCGCGGGGGGCCCGGGATCCTGGCCAGCCTTTCCGCCGGCGGCCTTCTGCTGGCCGGCGTGGCGTCGATTGCGCTCAAGGGCCGGCTTGCGGTCCCGAACCCCGCAGGCCTGCCGGCCCCGGGCGCCTCGCTGAAGCTGTACGCCTCGGAGCTCTTCACCGTGTACCTCCTTCCCGTCCAGGTGGTGGGCTTCCTCCTCCTGGTCGCCATGCTCGGCGTCATCGTGCTCAGCCGGAGGGAAGGGGAGGCCGGGCGCAGGGAGCCCAAGTGACCGCCATGCTTCCGGAAACCATCAACACCTACCTTCTGCTGAGCGCGATCCTGTTTGCGATCGGGTTTCTCGGCGTGCTGATCCGGCGCAACACGCTCGTGATCTATATGTGCCTCGAGTTGATGCTCGTGGCCTCAACCCTGGCCCTGGTCGCCTTCTCAAGGTTTAACCGGACCATGGACGGGAATGTCTTCGTCTTCTTCATCCTCACGGTCGCGGCGGCCGAGGTGTCCGTCGGGCTGGCCATCATCGTGGCCCTGTTCAGGAAGCGCCAGACGCTCCAGGTGGACCGCCTGGACGGGCTGAAGAACTGACCGGCAGCCGACCATGGACCCCGCAACCCTCGCCTCCCTCGTCCTGCTCGTGCCGCTCGCGTCGGCGGCCGTCATCGCCCTTCTCCTCCGCCGGAGGGGAGGCGTGGCATCGGCGGTCTCGGTCGCGGCGGCGACCGCCCTGGCTGCGGGCGCCCTGGTTCTGGCGCTGCACGGAGGGCGTTTCGCGGCGCATGTCGAGTGGTTCCGCCTGGGCGACTTTGGATTCTCATTCGGCTTCCTCTTCGACGACCTGGCGGCCCTCATGCTGTCGATCGTCGCCGTGGTTGGGCTGTGCGTGCACGTGTTCTCGCTGGGTTACATGAGCGGCGACCCGGGGAAGGCCAGGTACTTTGGCGGCCTCTCCATCTTCATGTTCTCGATGACCGGGATCGTCCTGGCCGACAATCTGTTCATGATGTTCGTGTTTTGGGAGCTCGTCGGATTCAGCTCCTGGCTGCTCATCAACCATTGGTACGAGCGCCCGGCGGCGTCGGACGCCGCGAAGAAGGCGTTCATCGTGAACCGGGTGGGCGACTTCGGCTTCCTGCTGGGGATCATCCTCTGCTACTGGCGCTACGGCACCGTGAGCCTTGGGGAACTCGGCGCCCATGCCGGGATGGCGGGCGCGTACACCAGCCGGGCGATTCCCCTGCTGCTTTTCTGCGGTGCCGTCGGCAAGTCCGCGCAATTGCCCCTGCAGGTGTGGCTGCCCGACGCCATGGAGGGTCCCACGCCCGTGTCCGCGCTGATCCACGCGGCGACCATGGTGGCGGCCGGCATCTACATGCTCTGCAGGATCCAGGTCCTGATGGTTCCGGACGCACTGACCGTCATCCTCTGGGTGGGCACGGCGACGGCGCTCTATGCGGCGCTGTGTGCGGTCGTCCAGAGCGACATCAAGAAGGTGCTCGCGTACTCCACTCTTTCCCAGCTCGGCTACATGGTGGCCGCGTTCGGGCTTGGCTCCATCGGCGGCGGCGTGAGTTCCGGTGTGGGGGCGGCGATGTTCCACCTGACGACCCATGCGTTTTTCAAGGGACTGCTCTTCCTCGGGTCGGGATCGGTGATCCTCGGATGCCACCACGAGCAGGACATCTTCAGGATGGGAGGGCTCGCCTCCAGGATGAGGTTCACGTTCGCGACCTTCACGGTCGGCGTCGCGGCGATTTCCGGCCTTCCCTTTCTCTCGGGATTCTTCTCCAAGGACGCGATCCTCTACCTTGCGTTCGCGAACAACCGCGCGGTGTTTGGGGTCCTGGCTTTGACCGCAGCTCTCACGGCATTCTACATGGCGCGGCTTTGGCGGATCGTCTTCCTCGGCAAGCCGCGGACGGACGCGGCCGCGCACGCGCACGAGGGCGGGTGGTCGCTGACCGCGCCCCTGGCCGTGCTGGCCGCGCTTGCGGCGGTTGGCGGCTATGCCGGCCTTTATCCGCACGTGTTTTCCGGCGTCCTTTCGCTGGTTCCCGAGGCCGAGGGGGCCGACCACGCCTTCATCCTTGTCACCAGCATTGTGGTGTTGTTCGTCGGCGCCGGGACGGCGCTCGTCCTGTACGGCGGGGCGGGGGCGGCCAGGGCGGACGCGCCCGGTGTGCCTGCCGACGTTCTCGAGAGGAATGCGCCCGTGCTGTTCCGGTCCCTGGTCCGCCTTCGTTCGTCGTTTGACAGCGCCTACGACTATTATGTGGCCAAGGTGCAGCAGCGGTTTGCCCTGGTGCTCAACTTTCTTGACGTGATTGTCCTGGCCGGGTTTGTCGTCCGGGGCGCCGCGGGCATCGCGGGACTAGTCGGGCTCGGGGCCCGGGCCCTGAATGTCGGCCGAACCAACGCCTACGTGGCGTGGCTGCTCGCCGGAGTCGTGCTCCTGTGGGCCCTCGCGGCCCGCTGAGCCCGGAAGGGAAGAACCGAGAACGATGATACAACCCCTCACAGACCCGCTCCTGATCTCCTTGGCCGTGCCGCTGGCCGTCGCCTTTGCCCTGGCGTTCGACCTTCCCCGGGCGTGGATCGCGCGGCTGGCCTTCCTGGGATTCCTCGCCCCGGCCCTGGCCGCCCTCCACGTCTGGTGGCACTATTCCGCGGCGCCCAAGGAGTCGGGGTATGCGTTTCTCACACGGTACGGCGCGGGCGTTCCCAGCCTGGGCATCGGGCTGAAGTTCGGGCTCAATGGCGTCGCCCTTCCGCTGTTTGTCCTGGCGGGCCTCGTGGGCCTGGCCGCCGGCCTGGTTGCCATCCGGTCCGGCGCGGAGCGCCTGAAGACGTACCTGATGCTTCTCCTCGTGATGCAGGCCGGCCTCATGGGGATGTTCGCAAGCGTGGACCTTTTCTTCTTCTATTTCTTCCACGAGCTGGCCCTCATCCCCACCTTCGTGATGGTCGGCATCTGGGGCGGTCGCGACAGGAACTACGCGGCCATGAAGCTGACGATCTACCTGACCGTCGGCGCGATGCTTTCGCTGCTCGGGCTGATCGCGATCTATGCGAAGGCCGGCGCGCACAGCTTCGACCTGATCACGCTTCGCGAGGTGTTGGCGGCGCACCCCCTCCGGTCGACCCTTCAAACCCACATTTTTGGCATCCTGTTGTTCGGCTTCGGAATCCTGGTCTCGCTCTGGCCGTTCCACACCTGGGCCCCCCCGGCGTACGGCGCGGCGCCGAGCTCGGTCGCGATGCTGCATGCCGGCGTGCTCAAGAAGTTCGGCCTGTACGGGCTCATCCAGGTCGCGCTTCCCCTTCTTCCCGCGGGCCTCGGACCCTGGAGCCATCTCCTTGCCGGACTGGCGGTCGCAGGGAACGTCCTGGTGATCGGCTTTGTGGCCATGGCGCAGCGCGACCTGAAGCAGATGATCGCGTACAGCTCCGTGATGCACATGGGCTACGCTTTCCTGGGGATTGCCTGCGGGTCGGTGCTCGGCGTGGGCGGAGCGGTGATGCTCATGGTGGGCCATGGCTTGTCCGTCGCCCTCCTGTTTCTCCTCGCGACGGGCATCCACCGTCGCACGGGCACCTTCGCGCTGGACCGCATGGGCGGCCTTGCGCGGACCGCGCCCGTGCTCGCCGCACTCTTCGCGGCCGCAACCTTTGCGAGCATCGGCCTCCCCGGCTTTGCGAACTTCTGGGGTGAACTCACCATCTTCCTCGCGCTGTGGAAGTTCTCGGCCGCGTGCACCGTCCTCTCGGTCGCGGGGATCGTGATATCCGCGGTCTACGGGCTGCGCTCGGCCGCCCGTGTGTTCTTTGGAACGCCGGCCCCGGGCGGGGGGACGGCGCCCGCCGAGGGCGTGACGCCCGACGCAGGGTGGGCGGAGCGCCTGCCCGCCCTGATCCTTCTCTCGGCGCTTCTGTTCATCGGCTTCTGGCCGAGGTCGATCGCGGACCCCCTCAATGGGGCGTTGGAGGCCAATTCTTCGTTGGTTCAGGCCGGCGACTCATCCCGATGACCCTTCCAGAAATCCAAGCCCTTGCCGCCGGGAACCAATGGGGGGCCATCTGGCCCGAGTTGCTCCTGGGCTGCCTGGCGCTCGCACTTCTCCTCCTTGAAATCGTGCTTCCAAAGGCCGCGCACCGGCACATTCCCTCGGTTGCCATTGTCGGGCAGGCGGTGATCCTGGGGGCGATCCTCGCCCGCGTGGTGCCCGCGCCGGCAAGTCCGTCTGTCTTCAACGGGCTGTTGTTCCTGGGTCCCCTTGCGCGGGCGATGCGGGTGTTCTTCCTCGCGTCCTCGATCCTGGCCTGCCTCCTCGCCAGGGTCGTGCTCGCGAGGCAGTCCGTGGCCAAGGTGGAGTTCACGACGATCCTGCTCGTGATCGCCGGCGCCATGATGCTGCTCGTCGAGAGCCATAACTTTGTCATGCTGTTTGTGGCGCTCGAGACCCTGACGGTCGGTTTTTACATCCTTGTCCCCTATTTCCGGGACAGCGCGCTCTCGCTCGAGGCGGGGCTCAAGTACCTGATCATGGGGGCCCTCAGCTCGGCACTCCTCCTCCTTGGGATCGTCCTCCTCTATGGGGTGGCGGGCAATCCGTCCCTCCCGGCCCACACGGCCGCAGGGATGGACTACGATGCGCTGCGCCTGTTCCTGGCGGCCAATCCCCGGTGTTTCCTCGCCAATGCCGGCGTCGTCCTGGTTCTCTCGGGCCTCGCATTCAAGGTCGGGGCCTTTCCCTTCCAATTCTGGATTCCCGACGTGTACCAAGGGGCGCCCACGCCGGTTACGGCCTTCCTGGCGGTCGCTTCGAAGGGAGCGGGCGTGGTTGTGCTCCTGCTTCTTGCCGAGAACGTCTTTGCAAGCTACGCCGGGCTTGTGGTGCCCGTGCTCAAGTACCTGGCGGTGGCCACGATCCTTTTCGGAAACCTTGCGGCGCTTTCCCAACCCAACGTCAAGCGGCTGATCGGCCTCTCCGGGGTGTCTCATGCCGGATTCATGCTGCTGGCGGTGATCGCGGGGCTCAGCGTATCGCCCGGTTCCGACGCCGTGCTCTTCTCGCGCGGGGCCGTGCTGGTGTACCTCTACGCCTATCTTTTTGCGTCGTTCGCGGTATTCGGGGTGATGGCGCACGTCGCCGGGCCGGACGATGCCGACCAGCAGTTGGAGCACTACTCCGGCCTTGCGAAGCGGGACCCGTTCCTGGCGGCGATCCTGGCGATCGGGCTGGGATCCCTCGCCGGCATCCCGCCGCTCGCGGGATTCCTGGGAAAGTTCCTCATATTCCTTGCCGCATTCAGGGCCCACCTGTACGGCCTGCTCGCCGTCGCCGTCATTGGGGTCGTCCTCTCGATCTACTACTACTTTGGCTGGATCAGGGTGGCGTTCTTTGACGCCGCCGCACCGTCCGGACCGGCCCGCACGCCCGCAGGGTTTGTCTCTCGTGTCACCCTGGGCGCGCTCGCCCTCTGTTCGCTCCTGCTGGTGTTCTTCCAGGGTCCGCTGGGCCGCTGGCTGGGGAATTAGGTCACCACCAACCAAAGAGGCGATCCTCTGGAATCAGTTGAAGGTAGGGACGGGCGGCCCGCCCGTCCGGGCAAACCCCGGAGCCATTCGCAGACTAGGAGACGCCCTTTGCCTCCGTTAGTGTCGGGGGTCTGCCCGGACGCGCGAGCCGCGCGTCCCTACCTCCAAACGCCGGCGGGCCATGCTCTACTACTACTTTGGCTGGATCAGGGTGGCGTTCTTTGACGCCGCCGCACCGTCCGGACCGGCCCGCACGCCCGCAGGGTTTGTCTCTCGTGTCACCCTGGGCGCGCTCGCCCTCTGTTCGCTCCTGCTGGTGTTCTTCCAGGGTCCGCTGGGCCGCTGGCTGGGGAATTAGGTCACCACCAACCAAAGAGGCGATCCTCTGGAATCAGTTGAAGGTAGGGACGGGCGGCCCGCCCGTCCGGGCAAACCCCGGAGCCATTCGCAGACTAGGAGACGCCCTTTGCCTCCGTTAGTGTCGGGGGTCTGCCCGGACGCGCGAGCCGCGCGTCCCTACCTCCAAACGCCGGCGGGCCATGCGTCAGCGCCAGTGGCCGGCGAGCCAGACAAAGTGGCCGCCGCGGTGCTCCCAGCGCCCGGGCTCCCATCCCGCTCCGGAATGGAAATGGGGATGGCGCTCATAGTGGCCGGGGTGCCATACCCATCCGCCCGACCAGCCCCAGAAGCCGCCGATCCAGAAAAACTCGGGCCCCGGGGGAGGACCGTAGACCACCTCGGAAACGGGCGGAGGCGGAGCCTGGTCCACGTACACCTCGGGTCCCGTCGGAACGGGAGGAGGAGCCTGTTGCGCCACCCACTGACCATCGACCCACGCCCATCCGCTCCGCGTTTGCACCCAGTGCCCGGGCGCCCACGCGGCGCTCACAAACGGCCGAACCTCCCAATGCCCCCTGACCCATACCCAGCGACGCCAGTGCCCCTTCCATGCCCAATGGCCGCCAATCCAAATGAAGTTCGGGCCCGGGGCCGGCCCGGCCTGCTCGACCACGACGGGGGGCGGGGACTCCATGACGACCACCCCGGTCGGGACCGGAATGCCGAAGTTGATGCCGATCCCAAAATGGGAGTCGGCGAAAAGGAGCGCGGGAGAGCCGGAGAGGGCGGCCAACAGTGCGATCTTTGCAATTTTCATGGCAAGAAACTCGGTCGAAGGGTTTTTGCGACAACCGGCAAGACGTCCGATCCCGCCAAACGGTTGCACTTCCGGTCAGACCCGGAAAAAACAAAATTGTTTCTCCGCCTGAATGCTGCCTCAGTCATCCCAATGAAAGTCACCGGGCTTGCCCTAGTCCCCGCCCCGCCGGCTGCCGACCTCCCCAAGGTAACGCCGGAGCTGCTCGCCTCGGTCCTGGCCCGGTACTCGCGCAGCAATGAGGGGCTTGCCGCCATCCTCGCCAAGGTCGACATCCAGAACCCGGAGGCGTCGATCGACCGCATCCTCAAGTTTGTCGACTATGGTCACGCGTCCATCGGCGGCCTTACCGGAGGCCTGGCCGTTGCCTTGGACGGCGTTTCCATGTGGCTGGCCTACAAGATCTTTGAAATTGCCCAGATGGCCGACGGGCAGGAGTCAAGCACCCGCTATATCACCATGGACGCGGCCAACATCCCGTCGGCCGGGGAGATCGGGATTCCGGAGGACCTTGCCCCCAGATGGCAGGCGCTGCTCGCGGATGCCTTTGCCGCCTACCACTCCGAATATGCCCGCCTGGACGGGCTCGCGGTCGCGGAACCCCAGCGGGTCCGGTGCCCTCCCGATGCAAAGCCGGCCGTGGCCGCCCGGCTCCGCAAGAACTATGCCCTCGACCGGGCGCGTTACTTTGTCCCCTTCGCAACCCGCACGAATCTGGGGCTGGTCCAGACCGCCCGCATGTGGGCCCAGACGATCAAGCAGCTCGACTCCCTTCCTCATCCCGAGGCAAGGATGGCGGCCGCTTTGATACGCGAGGAACTCGCAAAACAATCGCCCCGCCTCATCCGGCACAGTTCGGCCGAGAAGTCCTGCCAGGAACAGGCACGGCAGGAGCTGGCTGCGAGCATCGAACTGGGCCTCGAGCGGTTGTCGTCGGAACCGCTGGCCGACGAGGTGTGGGTGAAGGTGGATCGCTCGGCTCCGCCGTGGCTGCCTGAAACGCAGTCCATCGCGGAGGCGCTCCGACACCGTGCGAACCGTTACGGGCTGCAGGGCACCGCCACCCGCCGGATGAGGGTTGTCTTTGCCTGGAACAACATGGCGCTGGCCGAACTGCGCGACCTCAACCGGCACAGGACGGGCAACCGGTATTCGCCGGTCATCCAGGCAGGCTTCTACCTTCCGCCGGAGATCGCGCACAAGGACCATGCGGAGCTTCTCGCCCGGCAGGCGGAACTCACCCGGGAGCTGATGCGGCGGGGGTGTCCTGCATACGTCTATTCCCTCCTTCTCGGCGCCCAGACTCCGTTCGAACACGGGACGCATGCCGACAAGTTCATCTATGAGGCGGAACTTCGCACCGGGATGGGGGCGCACTTCCGCTACGCCGAGCACCTGGGCGCCGCCCTTCGGGAGTTCTTCGCGCAGGTGCCCGAGGCCAGGGAGTGGGTGGTGGAGGGGACGGCGGAGCCTGAATAGAATCTATCCTTTTCTGGCCTTGTCCTTCTCGGCCTCGCGTTCCTCCTCGAGGCGGGCCTTCTCGTCGGCGAGCTGCTTGCGGATTTTTTCGACGTCGTCGGCCTTGCCCTCCGCGAGCGCCTTGTCCAGCCGCTGCCTGAGGAAGATTTCCCGCTCGGCGATTTTTCCCTGGAATACCCGGTCGATCCCGGCCAACCGTGCCTTCTGTTCGGCGTTCAGGGGCGTGCCCGCCGAAGGGTCGGCCTTCGCGAGGCGCTCCATCGCGAGTTCGTAGGAGGATTTCATGCCACGCATGCTAGGGTAATGTCCGCGTTCGGCAACCCGGCAATGGGCGCCACGCGCTCCGACCCGCCTTTCGTAGGTCAGCGAGCTTGCTCGCGCCACGCTGGGCGCGAGCAAGCTCGCTGACCTACGGGTGCCGGCGTTGTGTCAACCAAACTTCACCCCAACGGCAAACGTGAGCGCTACGATTGCAAAAGGGGGCCAGAATCCGCCCCGGCCGGGGCGCCAGCCTGCTGCATAGCCTGCCATGCACGCGCCAATGAGCGCGGCCAGGGCCGCCGGGCCGATCCAGGTCGCCCGGTAGTGGCATGGCACCCAGGCACCGGGCAGTCTCGTGACAAACCTGAGAATCGCGCCGATGAGCGCAAGCATCAGCCCGGAGGCGCCGTTGAAGAGGCGGCTTGCGAGGGAAGCCCGGGCAAGCCCGGCCACGAGCGAGGCGAAGCCCGAGACGATCACGAGCGAGGCAATCGGCGCAAGCAGGAGATTGGCCACAAGCCCCACCGGCGCAAACAAGCCAAAGAACTCGACTCCGGCCACCGCGCTTACGAGGGCGGCCGCAGCGCCGACACCGGCCGCAGGACAGAGGTGTCCTGCGACCGACGCCGCCAGGCGGTGGTGCCAGCGCCAGCTTGCCTCCGGCAAGTCCCTGAAGGGGCGAAACCGTGCCATGAGCCTCGCGCCGAGCGGGAGCCCCAGCAGGAAGATCGAGGCCACGACGGAATAGGACATCTGGAAGCTTGCACTGAGGAACTCCATCGGATCTGCGAGGAGGACGATGAGGGCCGACGCCGTCACCGCTGCGAGCGGGTTCACGGGCCGGCGGAACATCCACGCGACCTCGACAGCCGCGAGCATTAAAAACGCGCGTACTGCCGACGGGCTCGCCCCGGTCGTGTCGACATCGAGCCAGAGCACGGCCAACACGAGCGCGCCGGCGATCCTGCGGGGGCATCTCGCCAGGGCGAGCAGCGCGTTCATCGAGACGGCCACGACCCCGATATGGAGCCCATTGATTGCGAACAGGTGCATGGCCCCTCCATGAAGGAACAGCAGGCTCTGGTCCTTGCCCAGCCCGCGCCTCCGCCCGAGCATCATCGCGCGATACACGGCGGCGATGCGGGGCTGGCGGCCGAGCCCTTCCGCCAGCAGGTCATTCATCCTGCGCGCAAGGCCCTCGCACCAAAGACGGTAGGCCGTGGGTCCGTGCTGGACGCCGAGCAGGCGGCCGCGGCTGAGGAAGAAAGTGACGCCGAGCCCGCGGAGGTACCCGTCGAAGGAGTCCGGCCGCGGATGGAGGGGGACGCGCGACAACAGGCCGACGGCATCCATGATGGAGGATCCAACCGGGGCCGGCTGCCCGCGGCGGAGCCAGAGGGAAAAGTAGAGGCGGGTGCCCCTCAGCCCAGCCAGCCGCCCGGCGGCGGACGCGATCGTCGCGGTGCCTGTCGCCCGGCGCGTTGCGTCGGAACCGGGGGCGACCCTGTCCAGGTGAAGCGAAAGGCGCGCCTCCCGGGGCGGCGAGCCCCCCCACCCGGACGGTGTTTTCACGGCGAGGCCATAGCCCGCATGACCTGCCAGCGCCAATCCGCCGACGAGTGCCGGCGCCCAAGTCCGAAGGGAGCGGGTCGATGCGAGGAATGCCGCCCCGGCAGCCAGAAGCGCGGCACCGCACTCGACGGGCACGTTAGCCGAAAGCCCGCATCCGCCGGCAGCCAGGCCTGCCACGATCGGCAGCACAAGCCAGAGCAACGGGGCACGGTGCCCGAGGGTGCGATCGATCATGCCCTCAATAGTAGCAAGGGCCCTCCGTGTAGCGTAAACGAGGTAGGGACGGGCGGCCCGCCCGTCCGGGCACCACGAATGGCTCTGCTGTCGGCCCGGACGCCCGGGCCGGGCGTCCCTACCCGGTTTCAGTCAAATGGACCCTGTGCCCCGGCCAGAGCCTTCTTGTTTTCGGGACCGCAACCGCGCAAGCTTCCCGGGCCGATGCTCCTGCTCTGCTACCGACTGCTTTTCATACCGGTCCTGCTGGGCATGGCTCCCTACTACCTGCTGCGCATGCGGCGCCGCGGGGGCTACAGGAGGCACTTCGAGCAAAGGCTGGGATCCCACCGCTGGCTCCCGCCCAAAACGGGAGCGTGCAAGCGTATCTGGCTGCAGGCGGTGAGCGTGGGCGAGATCCTCGCGATCACGCCCATGATCGAGGCGCTGCATCGCGACGGCGTTGAAATCTACCTGACGACAACGACCAGCACGGGCTATCGCCTTGCCAACGACAGCTATCGCGGGCTCACGGTCGGAATCGCATACTTCCCGATCGACTGGTGGCCCTTTTCAGCGAGGACGTGGAGGAGGATCAATCCCGACCTCGCCGTGTTGACGGAGGGGGAACGCTGGCCCGAGCATATTCACCAGGCGCACCTGCGCGGCGTTCCGGTCATCTGCATCAACGCCCGGCTGAGCGAGCGTGGCGCCAGGCGGTGGAAGCTTTTTCCGGCCGCGGCCCGCCGCCTCTTTCGCGATATCACCAGGATCCTGCCCTGTTCCACCCAGGACGAGGCCCGCTTCCTTTCCGCCGGGTTTCCAGCCGAGAGGATGACCATGACGGGGAACATCAAGCTGGATGTCTCCATTCCGATCCTCGACGGCCGGGCGAGGGAGGCGCTCCGGGGCGAGATCGGGCTGCCGCA
Organism: uncultured Opitutaceae bacterium; assembly: GCA_964527955.1. Classification (GTDB taxonomy): domain Bacteria; phylum Verrucomicrobiota; class Verrucomicrobiia; order Opitutales; family Opitutaceae; genus Palsa-1447. The sequence goes on from CAZGOX010000008.1 coordinate 16,244, forward strand.
AGGAGGGCTGATTCTGTTCGGCTCGTCGACCTGGCCGGGCGAGGAGCTGGCGCTGCTCGAAGCCCTGAGGAAGGTGCGCGGCGCGGGCCTTCGCTGCTCGCTCGTCCTCGTTCCGCGCCATGCCGAGCGCCGGCTTGAGATCGAGAAGCTGCTGCGCAGCGCCGGGCTGAGGTATCACTTCCGGACCCGGGGCCGAGCCCAGGGCGAGGTCGATGTGGCCGTCGGCGACACGACCGGCGAGCAGCGGCGCCTGGTGCAGCTGGCCGATCTCGTGTTCGTCGGCAAGAGCCTGCCGCCCCGCACCGAGGGACAGACGCCGATCGAGGCCGCCATCCTGGGCAGGGCCATGATCTTCGGGCCCGGAATGACCAACTTTGTCCAGGTCGCGACCGAGCTCGCCGACTGCGGTGGGGCCCGGGTCGTGGCCGATGAGCGCGAATTGGCCGACGCCTGCCTGGAGCTCCTCAAGGACGACACCCGGCGCGGCGAGATGGCCTCGGCGGCAATGGCCTGGAACCGCGCCAACAACGGGGCCACCGCCAGGACGCTGGCGATCCTCAGGACCTATACCAAATCAGGCTCCGATTCTTCCTCGGGCATGGGTTAGATTTTCCTTAACTCCGCGAAGTCGACGAGCTCAAAGCGCCCGTCCCAATGCTCGACGATCGCCGAAAGCGACTCCACCCAGTCGCCTGAGTTCAGGTAGTGGACATTGCCGATCATCTTGTCCGCCGGCGTGTGGATGTGACCGCAGATCACGCCCACGCAATTCCTCTCCCCGGCAAGCCTTGCGAGGTGGTTCTCGAACTTCGACACGTGGTTCACGGCCGACTTGACCCGCGCCTTGATCGCCTTGCTGAGCGACCAGTACTCCTTGCCGCGCCAAGCCCGCCACAGGTTGTACGCGCGGTTGAGCTTCAGCAGGACATTGTATCCCCAGTCGCCGAGGTGCGCCAGGAACACGAATCTGCTCGTTATTGTGTCAAACACATCGCCATGGAGGACAAGATAGCGCCCCCTTGGACCCTCGTGGACGTAGTCCTCGACCACGGCCAGCCCCTCGAACGACATGGGCAGGAACTTGCCGAGAATGTCGTCGTGGTTGCCCCGGACGTAGATGATCTCGGTATCCTTCTTCTCGAGCTTCTTCAGGACGATGCGGATGAAGCGCGTGTGGGCCTTCGTCCACTGACCGCTGCGGTGGAGCTGCCATCCATCGATGATGTCCCCATTCAGGATAAGCTTGCCACAGCGGACGTGACGAAGGAAGTGATTTACCTCCCGCACTTTGCATTCGTGCATCCCCAGGTGGACATCGGAAATGATCACGGTCTGCACCCGTAGCTTCCGATTGTGGAGGGCGGGATCGTCGAAGGTTGCCTGGGGGCCCTCCGGCTTCGCGGCGCTCGGCGCATGTGCGGTTGAGTTCATAGGTTCAAGGCGAAGGGGTTTCCCCGCAGGTCCCGACCGCCGGCCCGGCCCTTGGCGTCGCGGGCATTGGCCGGATGGGAGACCACGACAGAAAGGCTGCTTGGGCGGACGGAAATGTTGAGAACCGCGCCGGTCTCGTGGATCTCGCCGTCGGTGTGCACAATTCCCGGCCGGGCCCGCTCGATGACAAAGTGGGTGCCCTGGATGCGCTGCACTCGGGGACTGCGGTCGAAGGATCCCATGAACAGCCTGAGGCCCAGGAAGAGGGCCCCGGGTGCCCCCACGGGCGCGACGGCGACCAGGTCGAGCAGCCCATCGTCTGCCCGTGCTCCGGGCGCGACAAAGGCCCCGTTTCCATACTGGTCGGAGTTTGCCACCGCGACCAGCAGCACGTCGAGCTCCCGCGTGGCACCGCCGGAGGTGATGAGGCAACGCTCCCGCGTTCGCTTGAAAAAGACGTCGAACGCCGTGCGCGCATAGGCCGGCAGGCCCCGGCGGGTCAGCGCGTTGAAACGGCGGCTCACCTCCGCGTCCAAGCCCATGCCCATGGCGTTGAAGAACGGGCTCCCGTTGACCGAGCCGGTGTCAATCGGAATGGCTATGGCATCGGGATCGCTCGCGAGGTCCAGTGCGGCGGCCGGGCTCCCGGGGAGACCGAGGTGCCTCGCGAGGCCGTTCCCGGATCCGCACGGCACAAGCGCGAGCGTGGCCGGGGAGTCCAGAAGCGCCTGCGCGACCTCATTCATCGTGCCGTCGCCGCCCACGGCGATCACACGGCGGCACCCCGAGGCCACGGCCTCGCGGGCAAGCGCCGTGGCGTGGCCCGGGCCTTCCGTGGAAACCAGGTCGGCGTCGAGGCCCCGCGCGTCGATGAAGTCGCGGACGATCGGGAGCAGCCGTGAATTGCGCTGCCGTCCCGAGCACGGGTTGAAGATGAAGCGCATCCTCGAGTCCTGCGCCCTGGCGGCCGCGGGCCGCGCGAGGGCGGGTCGCGGGGGGGAGGTTGGGTCGGATTCAACGCGCATGGGTGGCCGCGGTCCTGAGGTTCGTCTGGATCGTGTCGGAGAGGATGTGCCGGGCGATGGTGGCCGCCGCCTCGGGCCTGGCCAGGGGATCGAGCGCCCTCCGCCAGGTGCGCCAGGCCGCGCCGCGCGACGCGAAGATCCGCCGCAATTCACCGATGACGGCCTCCGGCGTGTCGGCGAGGAGGCCGCCGCCGTGCCTCTGGAGAAGGATGAAATTTCCCTCCTCCTGCCCCGGGACCACCTGGTTGACGATCATGGGGCAGCGGGCGGCGATGGCTTCCTGCACGGTGGCTCCGCCCGCCTTGCTCACCACGACATGGTGGGTCATCAGGAGCTGCGGAATCGTGTCGGTCCATCCCAGGACCTGCGCGGGCCTGCGGCGCCGCCCGGCCAGGAGGGAGAGCTGGTCCCTGAGCCGCTTGTCGCGGCCGACCGCGAAGGTGACCTCCCAGTCCTCCTCGGCGAGCAGCCTCCGCGCGGTCTCTGCGGCGTGCATCATTCCCGAATGGGCGATGTAGAGCACCCGGGGCGGGCTTGTCCGGAGATCGGGTGGCGAGAGCCTGCCCGCGTTCTCGGAAAAGAACGACGTGACCGGAAAGCCGTGCACGTGCAGCCTGCCGGGATCAATCCCGGCGGCGCGAAGCACCTCCGCCGTGTCCTCGTTGGGCACAAACCACCCCGCGCTGTCGGCGCGCCACCAGAGCGAATTGACGCTGATCGAGTCGGTGACGACCGTGTAGTGGGGCGCGGTGAGGCGCCCCTCCCGGCGCAGTTTTTCCAGGAGGAAGGGATAGACAGGATAGGTGCTGCACACCACCGTGGGCCGTTCGGAGGCAAGCAGCGCCTCAAGCCGCCGCAGCGGGATCCGCAACGTCCAGAGCCGGCGCGGAAGTACATCCCCATGGTCGATCCACTGGTAGACGCGGTTCCAAAGCCGCGGCGTCTTGTTGATCATCCCGAGATAGGTGCGCCGGGCGAGGGCGTTGATCCGCGGCGCCGCGAGCGCAAAGAGGTCGACAACCCTGGCCGTCCCGGGTCCCGCAGCCGCGTCGCATGCCGCGCCCAGGGCCCGGGCCGCCGCATTGTGACCCTCCCCAAACCCGGCCGTCAGGATGAGGACCCGGGCTTCGGACGCAACGAACCCCGGGCGCAAGCCGGCCGGGGTCGGGTGGACCGGGTCAAACGGCGACATGGGGTGATGGGACCGCCGAGTCCGGCGCCCGGTTGATGTCGGTGCCGGAGGCGACCCGGGCGAGATCGGCCTCAAAACGCGCTATGACGGTTTCCCAGGACTGCGCCTCGAGGGTGGCCCTTGCGGCGCGCCGGAGCCGGCGGCGAAGCTCTGCGTCGGTCGCCAGGCTCGCAGCCGCGGCGACGAGGGAATCCGGCCGGTCCACGGGAACCGAGATGCCGTTCTCGCCGTTCCGGATGAACTGGCGGGCGGCAGCGTAGTCAAAACCGGCGACAGCGAGGCCGCTCGCCATCGCCTCGGTGAGGACGTTGCCGAACGTCTCGGTCAGGCTCGCGTGGACGTAGATGTCGGCGGAGGCGCAGTGCCTTGCGAGCTCGTCGCGCGGTATGAACCCGGTGAAGATGCACTCCGGGTGCGCCCTCTCAAGCGAGGCCCGAAGAGGGCCGTCCCCGACGATGACAAATCGGCACCCGGGCTTGGCGGCCCGCGCTGCGCCGTACGCCCTGAAGAGCAGGTCGTAGTTCTTTTCCACGGCCAGGCGGCCGACGTGCAGGAACACGGGATCGTCCGGGCCCGCCCTCCACGAGGTGCGAAGCGCAAAATGGCGGCGCTCGGGCCCGAATTGGCGCGTGTCGACCCCCCTGGAAAGCAGGGAAAGGTTGTTGAAGCCCATGGCCGACAGCTCGGTGCAAAGCTCCATGGTTGGGACAAATGTCGTCAGGGTGCGGTTGTGCACCCTCCGAAGCCAGGCCAGGGCCGCCCCGCGCAGCGGCGCCCAGCCGTACAGGCGGGCGTAGGCGTGGAAGTTCGTGTGAAAGCTGGAGGTCACCGGTATGCCGAGCCTGCGTGCTGCCCCCACGGCGGACGCCCCCAGGGGACCCTCGGTGGCCACGTGGACGATATCGGGGCGGTCGGCGCGCCAGCGGCGCGCCAGCCGGCCCCCGGCGGGCAGGCCCAGGCGCAGCATGGAGTAGCCTGGAATGGGCAGGCCCGGCATCGGAACCTCGGTGAACTCGGGCTGCAGGGACGCCCCGGCAAGATCACCCCGGCGGGGCCGGTACACCGTCACCTCATGCCGCCTGCGGCCGAGCTCGCGGGCGATCACCCCGAACGTCATTGCGACGCCGTTGATCTCTGGCGGAAAGGTTTCGGTTACAAAGGCAATTTTCACAAGGCCGGGGGCAAGCTCCCACCTCCCCCGTGCCCGGACTTATGACAGACCCGTGTGACAGTGTAGTGTCGAAATGGTTACGATTTGGGCAAGTCTCCGGCCGGAGCGGAGTTGGCCGACGGCGCGGG
>CAZGOX010000008.1:21290-24405 GCA_964527955.1 uncultured Opitutaceae bacterium
TCCGCGTAGCGGCCCCAGCTCAGGAGCGTTCGGAACAGTGGCCTGGGCTTCTCGTGCGGCATTGAGGCCTGGAGCTCACGCATCAGCTCCTCCTCGGGAAGGAGCTGGTTTTCCTGGACCTTGATCAGGCGCACCAGCAGCTCGTAGATTTTGAGCTTGAGGAGCTGCTCGCGGACAAGCCGCTTCTGGTCGGGCGTCGAGGCGGCCACCACCTCGCGGCCCAGGGGGGTCAGGATCACGTCATGCTGGGGCGTCTGCACGAAGCCGAGCATCTCCGCCGCCTTGACGACGCTCACAAAGTACCCGAATTCTCGGCCGAAACGCTCCGCGAGCTCGAACACGTCGCTGGGCTGGTCCCCGAGAAGGGTGAGCAGCCCCAGCACCTCGGCCGGGGTGACGTAGGGAAGGGACACCGGGGCGATGCGCCGGCGTGAGTCGTCGATTTGGGTGACGACCCTCCCGGCCTCCGCCGCCGGGACGTCCGGCAGGCTCGTGTGCGTGAGGATGCCGTGGATCCTTTCGACGATCTGCTTGAATTCAGGGGAATCCGGGTCGCGGGGGTAGGGGAGCGGGTTCGGGACGATCACGTCCACGCGGCCCGGCTGGGTGGCCATGACAACGATCCGCGTGGCCAGGAACACGGCCTCCGTGATGTTGTGGGTGACAAACACCATCGTCCGCAGCGGGTGGTTGGGATCGGCGATAAGGCGGCCGATTTCCCCGCGCAGCGTCTCGGCGGTGAGCACGTCGAGCGCGCTGAACGGCTCGTCCATCGCCAGCACCTCGGGTTCCGCCACCAGCGCCCTCGCGATCCCCACCCGCTGCTTCATGCCGCCCGAGAGCTCCCTCGGGTAGGCGTATTCGTAGGCCCCAAGCCCCACGGTCCCCAGCACCTTCTCGAGCCGGGCCTGCTGCTCCTCCTCAGGGAGTTGCCCGACCGGGAGAAGGACGTTGCCCCGCACGGTCAGCCAGGGAAATAGGGCGAAGTTCTGGAACACCATGGACACGCCCGGTGACACCCCGACCAGCCGCTTGCCGTTGTTCAGGACCTCGCCACGGGTCGCAACGATCAATCCCGCCATGATGCGAAGCAGGGTCGACTTTCCGCATCCGGACGGACCGAGCAGGGCCAGCGCCTCGTTCTCCGTGATGGCGAGGTTGATGTCGCTGAGCACGAGGTCTTGGTCCTGCGAGACGGCGGCGTATTCGTGGCTGACGTGCCGGAGTTCGATGAGGGGTGGTCGCGCGGGATCCATGGAAATTCGTGGTCGGTTGGAGAGATGCGCGGGATGGCTAGGTGAGGAAGCGGCAGCGGTCATTCGCGATGGTCTGCAGGGGCTTCCAGAGGAGCCGATTGATCGTGACGACGAGCGCCGCCATCAGTAAGGCGGATGCAGCCAGTTTGGCAAACTCCCCATCGTTGCTTGCCCTGTCGATGTAGCTGCCCAGGCCCGTCGCCTGATACGTCGTCGGGCCGACTTGGACGGACTCCGCGACGATGGTGGCATTCCAGGCGCCGCCTGCTGCGGTGATCCAACCGATGACCAGCCCCGGCATCACCGAGGGAATCAGGAACTTGGTCCAGCGGCGCCAACCCGACAGATGCAAAATGTCGGCGCAGCACAACATGTCGTTGGGTATTGCGGCGGCGGCCCCGGCGACATTGAAAAGAATGTACCATTGCGTGCCGAACAGGATCAGGAGCGCGGCACCCCATTGGAGGGACCCGTGAACGAGAAACACGAGGGCCAGGAGCCAAGGATAGAGCATGGGAGCCGGGAACGACGCCACAAACTGGATGAAGGGCTGGAGGCGGCCCGACAGTTTTGGATTGAGGCCGATCCAAATCCCGAAGGGCACGGTCCAAAGCGTGCCCAACAGCACGGCGGCAAAGACCCGGACAAGGGAGAGCGAGGCGTCCTTTAGGATCTCAGCCCAGTCGGTCAGATGCACCCGGCTGAGCAGCCATGCCATCCGAATTCCTCCCCACGCCACAAGAGCCAGCAGGACGGCGATAAGCGCCAGATACAGCACCTTCCCGGTCCTCGAAGGACGCGGAGGGGGCAGCCCCTCGGGGACCAGCGAGGTTTCGGCTGATGGGGGCTGCGGAGGAGGCAGAAGCCAGGTCCTGAGCTTTTGCATCCAGCCGGACATCAACTGGATGGAGATGGATCTGGCAAGCCAGAGCTGAAAGGCGGTCTTCGGGGCCCGGTTTCCGCCAAAATCGTCGAGCTTGAATTTTCGCGACCAGACTATGAGCGGCCACCAGATCAGTCGGTCGATGACGATGATGATCACGCCCATGGCGACGACCCCGGCGACCTCGGCCTTCACATCGCCGCGGGTCATGGCCTCACCCATGTAGGAGCCGACTCCCGGCACGCGAAAACTCCGGTTGCCCGAAGCAAAAGCCTCGCAAACGATCAGAAAGAACCAGCCCCCGGCCATTGAGACCATGCTATTGTAAAGCAGGGCCTGCGCGCCGAAGGGCAATTCGACCCGCCAGAACCGACTCCACCAATTGTAATTGTACAGCTTGGCCAGCATACGGAAGTCGGCAGGCGTGCCACGCAGCGAGTCGTAGTAGCTAAACGTCATGTTCCACACCTGGCCAAGGAAGATGGAAAGGATGCAGGCAAGCTCGAGCCCGCTGTTGCTGTGTGGAAACAACGCAACGAGGGCGAGTTCCAAGCCGGGCAGGAAGGCAAGCACCGGAAGGCTCTGGAGAACGTCGAGCGCTGGGAGCAGGTATCTACGGGCCCGCTGGTCGTAGAATGCCCAGGAGGCGATCATCAGCGTGAATACCAGCGAGAAAAAGTATGCGATCCATCCCCGGGCGAAGGTATAAAAGGTGTAGAGTGGCAGCGCCCTTAGCGACAGGTCGATATCGACCGTGTCCCGCAGCGGGTGTCTCCACTGTGCGGCCACCCGAAACACGCCAAATGCGAGCGCCGCGACGCCAAACACGACCACTGCGTCAAGCCAGAGCGCACCGCGGCGCTCGACGGATTCGGGTTTGACGACGGTGATTGCCATGCGGGGCTTCCAGAAACCCCCAGATTCGAGCCGCGGCAAGCCGTAATCCCAGCGTAACGACAAATTCACCCCCAACCCA
>CAZGOX010000009.1:0-18494 GCA_964527955.1 uncultured Opitutaceae bacterium
CCACCGCGGCCATCAGAAAACCAAACGCGAACGTCTTCATGGGGTTTGCGCGGAGGCCTTGGGAGCAACCCCCGCGAGGGGGCATTCCTAACACCCCGCCTCCCCCGAACACAAGCCAGCCGGTTGGCGAGTCGAAGGGCCGACGAGCCGCTTCCGAACTGTAGGTCAGCGAGCTTGCTCGCGCCACCCTGAGCGCGAGCAAGCTCGCTGACCTACAAAGGACCAGACGCATCGCGGCTCGTCGGGGGGCGACTCGCCCTACCTTTCAAACCGAGCCACCAGCGCGTTCCTTTCCCAAGCCCAAATCTCTGCCTCAGCTCTTCTTCTGGCCGATTTCCTCGAGGAGGGTCGCGAACCAGGGCGTGGCCGGGCTGAACGGCTTGCCGCCCTTGATGCGGCTGAACTCGATCGCCCTCAATACGCCGCCACGGTCCTCGTCGTGGCCGATGACGCCGCTCTCGCGGCGGAGCGCGCATTCCACGGCGAGGTCGACGCAGCTCTTGATCAGGCGCAGGTCCTCCGCGTTGGAAGCCGCAGCTCGGGCATAGTATCCACTCTTTTGGACGAGCACCTTCTCGGCCCCGATCATCTTCGCGAACTGGTCGCCGAACCACTTGCCCGGGTTGATCGCGTCGAGCTTCACGTGTCCGAACGCGTCCCGCGGGATGTCCTGGCCCTTGGCCTGCATCTCAGCCACGATGCTGGCGACGCCTGCGCCCTCAGAGACAAAGAGGTTCACGTTGTCGAGGCGCTCCATGACCGCCTTGAGGCGCGCGGCCTCGGCAGGCACGTCAAGCTCGAGCTCGGGGAGGTAGACCCCGTGGATGTCGAGGCGGTCCCAGGAGAGTCCGATCCCCGGAACGAACTCCCGTGTTGCGAGCTGCTCCCGGTACTTGGCGGCCGTCGCGGCCGTGAGCCAGCCGCAGTTGCGGCCCATGACCTCGTGGACGATCAGCATCCTGGGGTTCGCCCCGTGCTCCGCGACCACGTTGGAAAAGAACCTGGCCCCCTCCTCGGCCGCCGTCCAGGCGCCGAGCGACTGGCGGATCGGGTAGACGTCGTTGTCGACAGTCTTCGGAAGCCCGATCACCGTGAGGCCGTACTGGTTCCTTGCCAGGAACGCCGCCAGGTCAGCGGCCGCGGTGTTCGTGTCGTCGCCGCCGATCGTGTGCAGGATGTCGACGCCGTCCTTGATGAGTTGGTCAGCCGCGACCTTCTGGGGATCCTGGTGCTCCTTGACGAGGCCCCGCTTCACGCAGTCCTTCACATTGGTGAGCTTCACCCGGCTGTTGCCGATCGGGCTGCCCCCGTGGCCGTACAGGACCGCCGCCTTGGCGCGCACTTCCGGGGTCACCCGGTAGCTGTCGCCGAGGAGCAGCCCCTTGTAGCCGCTGCGGTAGGCGATGATCTCGATGTCGGGCGCGATCTCCGTGTAGCGCTCGATCAGCCCGCCGACGGCGGAGCTCAGGCAGGGGGCTAGGCCGCCGGCAGTCAAAAGGGCGACCTTCTTGGGTTTGGCAGGTGTGCTCATTGTGGGAAAGGAGGGATGGGGCCGGAGTCAGCCGACAAGTTTCCGGAGAGCTTGCCTGAATTCAAGCCCACCGCCTCCGCATCGCTTGCGAAAAAGTGTGCACGATCTGGGCACATCCGGGTTGCAATTGAGCGACCGCCCCATGTAACCGGGGGTGATGGCGCCCATCCCCGACACCAGTTCCCCCGGGCCGCGCCCATCCAGGCCCTGGGAGGTCCTGCCGTTCGCGATCATAGCGCTGATCGCCATCGCCGCGGGAGCCTACTCGCGGTTCAGGACCGGGGGGGACTGGCCGGAGTATTCCGGCGGGCCCGGCCGGACGCACTATTCGCCGCTATCCCAGATCGACAGGGGCAACGTCTCGCAGTTGAGGAAGGTTTGGGAGTACCATACCGGCGCCGTAGGGGAAATGCAGTGCAACCCCATAGTGATCCGCGGCGTGCTGTATGGCGTGACGGCGACCAACGGCGTCTTTGCCCTGGACGCCGCAACGGGTCGCGAACGCTGGCGCTACCGGCCGCCCGGCGTCGAATCGGACCACGTCGTCCGCGGTGTGACCTACTGGTCCGACGGGGGCGACCGCCGCATCCTTTTCACCTGGAACTCCTGGCTCTCGGCCCTCGATGCGGACACGGGGAGGCTGATCGCGTCCTTTGGCGAGGGAGGCAAGGCGAGCCTGAAGGCCGGGCTGGGCGAACAGGCCCGGGACAAGTGGGTCGTGTCGACCTCGCCGGGGACCCTGTTCGAGGACCTGATCACCATGCCGACCCGCCTCACGGAGACGGCGGACGCCGCACCGGGAATCATCCAGACCTTCAACGTGCGCACGGGGAAGCTCGCCTGGGTATTTCGCACGATCCCCGTCCCCGGCCAGCCGGGATATGACACCTGGTCCAAGGACGCCTACAAGAACATCAACGTGGGCTCGGCCAACTGCTGGACCGGCATGTCCGTCGACCGGCCCCGGGGAATCCTCTATGTGCCGACGGGGTCGGCCAGCCCGGATTTCTGGGGAGGCGACCGCATCGGCCAGGATCTGTTCGCCAACTGCCTCCTGGCGCTCGACGCGCGGACCGGGAAGCTCCTCTGGTACCACCAGGTCGTGCACCATGACCTGTGGGACCGGGACCTCCCGGCGCCGCCGAGCCTGGTGACCCTCCATCAGAAGGGCCGAACCGTGGACGCGGTCGCCGTGACAACGAAGTCCGGCTTCGTGTGGGCCTTCGACCGGGTGACCGGCGAACCCCTGTTCCCGTCCGTTGAGACGCCTGTTCCCAGGTCCGAACTGCCCGGGGAGCAGACCTGGCCCACCCAGCCCCTGCCCACGTGGCCGGCCCCGTTTGCGCGCCAGACGCTCACCGAGGACGACATCAGCCCCTACGCCCCAAACAGGGCGGAACTCCTCGCAAGGTTTCGCCAGGCCCGGAAGGGGATGTTTCAGCCCTTCGGAAAGTTCGACACGCTGCTGTTTCCGGGCTTCGACGGGGGCTCGGAGTGGGGCGGGGCTGCCGTCGACTCCGGCGGCGTCCTCTACGTCAACGCCAACGAGCTCGCGTGGTTCGGACGACTGAAGGACGCGCCCAGGCCCATCGACCTGTCGAAGCTCAGCCCGGGCGCCCGGACCTACGTGATCTACTGCATGTCGTGCCACGGCGCTGACCGCCTGGGCAATCCCGCGAGCGGATTTCCGTCGCTGGTCGACGTCGGCCACCGCCTTCGGCGCGAGGAGATTCTGCAACAGATCGGTTCAGGCAAGGGCAAGATGCCCGGGTTCCCGATGATCGCCAGCAAGGACAGGCAGGCCCTTGTCGACAGCCTCCTCGGCTTCGAAAAAGCCTCCGTGGAGCCCGCGCCTTCGAGCGTGGCCGTTCAATCGGCGGAAGGCTTCCAGCCCTACCTCCTGCTGGGCTACGAGAAGTTCCTGGACGGCAACGGATATCCGGCCATCACCCCGCCGTGGGGCTCCCTAACCGCGATCGATCTGAATACCGGCAACCAGCTGTGGCGGATCTCCCTCGGGGAATTCAAGGAGCTGACCGCGAAGGGGATTCCTCCCACGGGCACCGAGAACTACGGCGGACCCGTGGTCACTGCGGGCGGGGTCCTATTCATTGCCGCCACCAAGGACGGCATGTTCCGGGCCTTCGACAAGTCGAACGGAAAGCTGCTGTGGCAGACGGAACTCCCCGCGGCCGGCTTTGCGACACCCTGCACCTACAGGGTCGGCGGAAGGCAGTACGTCGCCGTCGCGTGCGGCGGAACGAAGCTGGGCACAAAGTCCGGCGACAGCTATGTGGCCTACGCGCTGCCCTGACCTCGCGGTCCCATCCAGGCGGAGGCGGGCGTCTCGCTCCTGGATCCTGCTCGGCTTGCTTTCCGTCGGGCTCGTCCATGCCCAGGTGACGACGCTCGCACCGTTGACCGTGACGGCCGACCGTTTCCCGCAGCCGGACTCCGAGGTCCCGTTCACGGTCCAGGTGATTCCCGGGGCAAGCCTCTCGGACAGCCCTTCGCTCACGCTCGACGACGCCCTGCGGACGGCGCCGGACTTCAGCCTGTTCCGGCGCGACGACAGCATGACGGCCAATCCGACCTCACAGGGCGTCTCCCTCCGAGGGCTTGGGCCGAGCGGCGCGAGCCGCTCGCTCGTCCTCCTCGACGGCATGCCCCTCAACGATCCCTTCGGAGGCTGGGTGCCGTGGAGCCTTGTTCCGCGCCTGTCCCTGTCCGCAGCCGAGCTGGCACCCGGGGGAGGGGCGACCGCCTGGGGAGGGGGAGCCCTTGCCGGAGTCATCCAGTTGCTGACGGAGCCCCTGTCCCCTGGCTCCGGTTCGGCCGGGTTCCAGGCGGCCGGCTTCGGAACCCGGAGCGGCGAGTTTGCTGCCGCCGCGCGCGCGGGCAGCGGTGTCCTTGAACTTCGCGGCGATGAATTCGCGAGCGACGGCTTTGTCGTCGTGGCCCCGGGGAACCGAGGCCGGGTCGATGTCGACGCCGCCAGCCGGCACAATTGGGCCTCGGCCAACTGGCAGGGCTCCATAGGACCCAACCTGCATGGCGACTTCACGGTGCGGAGCTTCGACGAATGGCGGGACAACGGAACGCCATTCCAACAGAACAATTCCCACCAGCTCTTTGCCTCGGCGAAACTCGACGGCCGGTTTGGCCCGGACATGACGTGGAGCGGGGCCGCGTACGTCCAGAACGAGGGCTTTTCGCAGACCTTCAGCTCGGTCAACGCCGCCCGCATCGCCGAGACCCCGGCCAGCGAGCAATTCGCAGTGCCGGCGACCGCCGCCGGAATGAACTTCATTTCCACGTGGACCGAGCCCGGCGGGGGCAACGCCGTGTTCGGCGCGGACGCCAGAAACGTCCGCGGGGAGACCCGGGAGGACTACTTTTTCAGCGGCGGAAGCTTCACCAAGGATCGTTTTGCGGGCGGCAGGCAAACAACCGGGGGGCTGTTCATCGAGGAGGTGCAGCCGCTGGCCCCCGGCGTGAACGCGACCGCGGGCCTTCGCGCGGACCGATGGGAGAACGGCGGGGGCCATCTCCGGCAGGGAAGCATCGCGACCGGCGCGCTATCCACCGATGAAACCTTCCCCGACCGCAACGGCACAGAGTGGAGCCCGAGCGCGGGGCTCGTGTGGCAGCCGGAAAAGTCGCTCCAATTGCGCCTGGCGGCCGAGAGATCCTACCGTCTCCCGACGCTGAACGAGCTCTACCGGCCGTTCCAGCAGGGGAGCACGGTCACGGAGGCAAATCCGGCCCTCGGCACCGAGCACGCGGACACCGCCGAACTCGGGGCCACGTGGGAGCCCGGCCCATGGCGGTTCGACGTGCAGGCCTATGCGACCCGTCTCGAGAACGCCGTCGCCAATGTCCAGATCGCGCAGGGGCCGGGGACCTTTCCGTATTTTGGAACCCTGCCCGCGGGCGGCATCGGCCAGGAGAGGCTGAACCTGGACCGGGTCCGATCGGAAGGCGCCCAGCTCGGCGCGAGCTGGAACCCCTCGAAGGCCTGGAGCCTCGACGTTGCCGTTCTCGACGAGGAGGCGACCGTCGCCAGGGCGGGAGTGGCCCCAAGCCTCGTCGGGAAGGAGCTTCCCGAGGTTCCGCGGTACGCGGCCACGGCCGGCCTGACCCTGCGGCCGGCGGCCTGGCTGCGGCTCGTGGGAACCGTGCGACGGTCCGGGATGCAGTTCGACGACGGGCCCAACCAGCTGCCGCTCGCCGCCGCCACGGTCGCGGACGCGTCGGCGACCTTTGTCTGTTCCCGGCATCTCGAGGTCTTCGTCACCATTGACAACCTCGCGAACGCCCGGGTCGAGACCGCCCACAGCACCCTCGGCGTGTACAACATTGCCGCGCCCCGCATGTTCGGCGCTGGCGTGCGGGTCGGGTGGTGAGTTTCTCTGTTCGATCCTCGTAGGTCAGCGAGCTTGCTCGCGCTCAGGGAGGCGCGAGCAAGCTCGCTGCCTACAGAATGCAGAGGCGCGAGCAAGCTCGCTGACCTACAATGGGCAGAATGCCCGTGGCTCAACCTTGCTTGCGGAAAGGAATCAGCGCCCGAAGCCTGGGCTCCCGCAAAAAAAGTCCGCCCCAAACAAGCACCCCGAGGACCACCGCCGCGAACCAGGAATCTCCGACGCGAAAGGTGGTCGCGGTGGCACCGCCGAGATACCCGGTGACCAGGATTGCCCCGAGGATGGAGGTCCGGGGAATCAGGTAGAGCGCCGTGCATGCGAGCTCCACGACACCGAGGGGGTACGCCGAACTCTCGCCATAACCAAGGTGGGCGAAGCTCTGAACGATCGCTGCGGGCTTCAGGAACTTCATTACGGCGCTTGCAGCCAGCGCGAGCACGGGAAGGGCAGTCAAAACGTAGCTGGTCCAGAGAATGCCCTTCGAACTGGACGGTGGAGTCGTTTCAGTTGGCATGATGCGGAAGGTTGGAAATTAGCTGAGCCGCTGCGAGCCTTTTGTAGGTCAGCGAGCTTGCTCGCGCCTCCCTGAGCGCGAGCAAGCTCGCTGACCTACAGTTCGGAAGCGGCTCGTCCCAGCGACTCGCCCCACCTTCGATCCTCATGAACGCCCGACGGGGCTGAGCACGCGCTGGACGGCTGCGATCAGATCCCGTGGCCTGAACGGCTTGGCGAGCGGCTCTCCAACCCCAAGGGCGGCGATCTCGACGCGGTTGGAGTTCGAGGTCATGCCCGTCATGACCAGCGCCCTCAGCCTTGGCTCAATCGCGAGCATCTCCCGCAGCATCGCGACTCCGCTCATGCCCGGCATCATGACATCGGTCAGGACCAGGGAAATCTCGCTGGCGTGCTGGCGAAAAAGAACCAGGCCATCCGCTCCTCCGCTCGCCACGAGCGCGCGGTACCCGTGGGTCTCCAAAGCCATCCGGGTTGCCCCGCGGATGCTCGGCTCGTCGTCCACGATGAGGATCAGCTCGCTGTTCCCCTCGGGAAGCCCGGTGGTGGCGACTCGTGAGGGAGCAAGCGAATCCGAGTGGGCTCCCGGCAGGTAGATCCGGAAGGTCGCGCCCTCATTGGGCTTGCTCGAGACCGTCATGAACCCTCCGTGGCTCCGAACGATGCCAAGCGCGGTCGAAAGTCCCAGCCCCGTGCCCGCGCCTATCCCCTTGGTCGTGAAGAAGGGGTCGAAGACCCGCTCCATCACCTTGGGAGTCATCCCGTGGCCCGTGTCCGTCACCGAGATCAGGACGTGGGGGCCGGGCTTCGCGAGGGGGCTCACCCGCGCGAGCTCGGCGTCGACGACCGTGTTGGCCGCATGCACGGTGATGGTCCCCCCGCCGGGCATCGCGTCCCGGGAATTCATGCAGAGATTGAGGAGCACCTGGTGCAGCTGGGTCGTTTCGCCGAGCACCGGGAGCAGGTTCGGGGAGACGTCGAAGTGCAGCACGATCTCGCGCGGGAATGTCTCCGCCAGGAGCGACTGAAACTCATTGAGGAGGTGCCGCAGGTGAAGCGGCACGCGCTCCCCTCCGCTGCCGCGGATGAAGGTCAGCAGCTGCTTCACCACGTCCGAGGCCCGTTGCGCACCCTGGGCGATGAGGTCGAGCAACTCCACGTCCTTCTCTCCCTTCACGGTCTCCTTCAGCAGCTCGGGCAGCAGGAGCATGGGCGAGAGGATATTGTTCAAATCGTGCGCGATGCCGCTCGCCAGGGTGCCGACCGCCTCCATGCGCTGGGAGCGCCGCAGGTGGTCCTCCAGCTCGCGCAGCTCGGTGATGTCCTCCTTCACGGTCACAAAGTGGGTGATCCTTCCCCCGTCGTCCCGCATCGGGAAGATCGACTCCCTTTCCCAGAACAGATCCCCGGTGCTCCTGCGGTTGCAGAACTGCCCGCGCCAGACCCGCCCGGACGTGATTGTGTCCCAGAGCTCCCGATATTGCTCGGGCGTGGTGGCGCCCGAATTGAGGATCCGCATGGTCTGGCCGCGCAATTGCTCGTGTCCGTACCCGCAGGCCAACGCGAAACTCGGGTTCACATATTGGATCAATCCCGCTGCGTCCGTGATGCCAATTGAGACGGGGCTCTGCTCCACGGCGCGGAGCACGGTCTCAGACAGCGTCAACCCGGTTCCCTGTCCAACCCCTCCCGGCGCAGAAACCGTCTCCGAGCTGGATTTCGGCGCCCCATCGCCGGGGGCATTCGCTTTGCAGTCACTCATGAAACGCGTTGGATCACGCTGATTATCAAAGACATATGGCTGCTCCTCCGCTCCGCATTTCCTGTGCTTCTACTCCACATATGCTGTGCTTATTGGCGAATTTCTTGCGCAAAGCGATCCAAAAACCGGGCGAAGACGCTCGCCCCCGGCCCGGACCTGGGCCACAATCGTGAAGCTCCATGAGCTTCAAGATCTGCATGATCGGGTGCGGAGGGTTTGCCCGTCAATGCCACGGCCCCGCCCAGCGGCACTATGCCGCAACGCGCACGGATGTGCAGCTGGCCGGTTGCTGTGATCTCGACGAGGACCGTGCCCGGGACTTCTCCGGGACCTTCGGCTTCGGCCGCGCCTACACGGATGTCCGGGGCATGCTCGACTCGGAGGAGCCCGACGCCGTGGTGGTCGCGGTTCCCCCGCGGGCCACCTGCCATGCGGCGATGCTCGTTCTCCAGCGCGGGTTCACCGTGCTGCTTGAAAAGCCCCCAGGGTTGTCGCCCTCCGAGCTTGAGCAGATGCTGGGCGCGGCCAGGGAGGGCGGCGCGCAGGCGCAGGTGGCCTTCAACCGCCGCTACATGCCGGTCATGCTCCGGGCGAAGGCGATCCTCGACGGCCAATTCCAGCCCGGGTCCATCGGCCGGATCGACTACGAGATGATCCGGTTCGACCGGTGGGATGCCGACTTCTCGACGACCGCCATTCACGCCCTGGATGCCGTGCTTTTCCTCTCGGGGAGTCCCTTTGTGAGCGCCGAGGTCCATGTTCAAATCCAGCGGAGGCAGGACCGGGAGGCGGCGAGCTTCATTGTCGAGGCCGAGTGTGCCTCCGGGACGAAGGTGCTGCTGAACATCCAGCCGGTTTCGGGTCGGAACGCCGAGTCCGCCACGATCCACTCGGTGGGCCAGTCGCTGGAGGTGAGGATCCCCGTCTCCCCCGAGTCCAGCGAGGGCGGCTCGCTCAGGCACTGGCGCGGGGACAGGCTCGCCGCCTTCCACTCCGACAGCCAGGGGGATGCCGTGGATTGGCTGGGCGTTTCCGGCGAGACGGAGGCATTCCTCGACGGAGCCCGCTCGGGGGCGACGCTCACCCCGGGACTGCAGGACTGCCGCCAGCAGGTGGCGCTGATGGAGGCAATGAGCCTTCGCAGATCCGGGGTGATCCACTTCGCGCCATGACTGCCGAGATTGCCGCCCTGGCGGGGCGCTACCGCAACGCGCTTCTCGATGACGTCCTTCCCTTCTGGGAGCGGCATTCCATCGATAGCGAATGCGGCGGGTACTTCACCTGCCTCGACCGCGACGGCTCGGTGTACGACACCGACAAGTTCCTGTGGCTCCAGGCACGGCAGGTCTGGACGTTCTCGATGCTCCACAACCAGATGGAGCGGCGCGAAGCCTGGCTGAGGGTCGCCCGTCACGGCGCCGAGTTCCTGAGGCGGCACGGCCGGGACCGGAACGGGGACTGGTACTTCAGCCTCACGCGCGAAGGGCGCCCCCTGGTACAGCCCTACAACATCTTCTCTGACTGCTTCGCGGCGATCGCCTTCAGCCAGTTCGCCCGGGCCGCGGACGACGGCGAGGGGAGGGAGATCGCGGCCGCGACGTATGCAAACATCCTCCGCCGGAAGGACCATCCCAAGGGAAGGTTCGCCAAGGCGGTCCCGGGCACCCGTCCGGCGATCTCGCTCGCGCTGCCGATGATCCTGGCGAACGTCACCCAGGAGATGGAGTGGCAGCTCGATTCCGCCACGTTTGACCGGGTGATCGACTCCTGCCTGGAGGAGGTCTTCTCGCTCTTCCTCGACCGGGAGAGGAAGATCCTGCACGAGCAGGTGGCCCCCGACGGCGCCAGGCAGGACTGCTTCGAGGGGCGCACGATCAACCCCGGGCACGGCATCGAGGCCATGTGGTTCATGCTGGACATCGCCGAGCGCAGGAAGGACGCCGCCCTCGCGGAGAAGGCCGTCGACGTGGCGCTCAACACCCTGGAATTCGGGTGGGACACGGAATTCGGCGGGATCTTTTATTTCCGGGACTCCCAGGGACACCCGCCGCAGCAGCTCGAATGGGACCAGAAGCTCTGGTGGGTGCACATCGAGACCCTGGTCGCGCTGCTCAAGGGCTTCCGCCTCACGGGCCGGAAGGAATGCTGGCAGTGGTTCGAGCGGGTCCACGACTACACCTGGGCGCGCTTCCCCGACCCGGAGCGCGGGGAGTGGTACGGATATCTGAATCGCCGGGGCGAGGTGCTCTTGCCCTTGAAAGGCGGCAAATGGAAGGGATGCTTCCATGTGCCCCGCGGCCTTTACCTCTGCATGCGGGAACTCGAAAAACTGGGCAATGGCCGGAGCCCTGCCGGACTCGCGTAAGGGAATGAACATCCGATGCCTGCAGGTCCTGGCGGCGATGCTGGTCGCTGGTTGTCTTTCCGCGCGCAGCCACGCCGGGTACTCGTGGCAGGAGTCCCAGGCCGAGGTGCTTCCAACGGGCGACCTTCGCTGGCAGCCCAGGCCCTTTGCCTTCCAGGCCGGGGCGGTCGTGCGGTACATCGACTTTGACCAAGGCGACGATGCCAACGACGGGGCCTCCAAGGCCCGGCCATGGAAGCACCACCCGTGGGACCCCAAGGCCGCGGGGCTGGCCAGGGCCGACCCCGGGCGGGGCACCTATGTCTTCAAGGGCGGCGTCACCTACCGCGGCCTGCTCCAGCCATCCTCGGCGGGAACCGCCGCTGACCCAATCATTCTGACCGGCGATCCCACCTGGGGCGGGGGCGAGGCCGTGCTTGCCGGTTCGGAACCGGTCACGGGTTGGAGCCGTGGCGGCCATCCGGACATGCCCGACGGCGACAAGGTCTGGCATTCCGACCTCGCCTACCTGCCGCGTGCGGTATGGCTCGTCACCCCCGGGGGCGCACTTCGCCTGGCGCTGGCGCGCAGCCCCAACTGGCGGATCGAGCGTCGGGACGACATCCACAGCCAATGGGCGAGCTGGAAGAGCGTGGCGCAGGTGGTGCGCGACGGAGAACATGTCAACCGGGGCGAGGATCCGGAGCTTCTCGGCCGCTACACGCCGCGGCAGCTTTCCGGGGCGATCGTCTGGAGCGAGTACGACGGATACATGGGCACCGCGTATCCCACGCATGTGATGCTCAACCCGGCGGCCCCCGGAAGCGTCGAATTCAAGCGGTGGGTTCCCGATGCGGACCAGTGGGCCGCGGCCCGCAACCGGTACTTCCTCGAGGACAGGCCCGCCTTTCTCGACGCCCCCGGCGAATTCTGGTTTGAGCGCAAGGGAACCGGGGGGCGCCTCTATGTGCGTCTTCCTGCCGACCAGGATCCCGGCACGGTCCGGGTCGAGGCCGCCAGCCGGCTGTCCGTCATCGACGCAACCCGGCTCCAGCACGTCCGCATCCGGGACCTCACGTTCCGTTTCACCAACCTCCAGTGGGACATCACGGATCCTTCCGAGACCAACCCCGACGTTGAACCGGCCGCGATACGCCTTGAGGGTTCCGGCTGCGACATCGACGTCGACCATTGCCGGTTCGACAATGTCGCGACCGCGGTGCTGCTGCGCGCCGCCCCGGACGACGGGGGCTCGATCGACGACGTCCGCATCACCGACAATGACGTCCGCGACACGGACCACAGCGCCTTCCGCGTCACCGACGGGGTGCACTGGACGAAGGTCGATCCTCCCTTCGGCCGCCTCGGGCGCGTCGCGATCCTGAGGAACCGGGCCCGCCGCATCGGCTTCCGCCCGCATCCGGTGTCGCACGGGCACGCGATCGTCGTTGCGTTCGCCGACACGATGGAGGTCGCCGGCAACATCCTGGACGACATTCACGGCGCCGGGCTCTTCCTCTTTGGCGGGATCGACGACGGCCAGTACCGCGACGGACCGCTCAGCCGGCACCTCGTCTACCAAAACCGGGTCGGCCATCCCCTCCTCGGAACCAACGACTGGGGCGGGATCGAGACGTGGCAGGCCGGCCCGTTCTACATCTTCAACAACGTCAGCATCGACCCGGGAGGTTTTCACGAGGCCGAATACCTCCGGAGCCTCGGGAAGCCCGGCCCGCACAGCTACCGGGACAGCCGCTTTGCCTTCGCCTATTACTTTGACGGTTCGGCCAAGAATTATGTCTTCAACAACATCGCGCTGGGCCTCGACAACGATCCCGCGAGCCCGGACTGCAATGCCGGGGCGTTCTATGAGACGGTCTCCCAGAAGAACAGCTTCTTCAACAACTCGGCCGCCCGCTTCGCGGTGGCCTTCCCGGGGTTCGACCGCATTGCCTCGGATTCGGTGTTCCTCGGAAACGTGCTCGAGGACATGTCGCTGGGCGGGTGGTATCTCTCGCCGCCTGAAAAGCCGGCCGGTGCGCCCGACGCCTATGAAGCCCGACGCCTCCGCGAAGGGATGCGCCACGCAGGGGAACTTGCGATCGCCGGGAACCTGCTGGCCGGCCGTCCTGCGGCGGTCGGCTCCCTTCCCGGGACCGCCGGGGTTGTCGCCACCCTTCCTGAGTTCCAGTCCGGGCTGGCCCGGATGCAGGTCGCCCGCGCGACGGTGGGATGGATCGTTCCCGCCGGCGTCATCCCGCGTTTCAGGGAGGGAGACTTCCGGCTGGCCCCCGGGTCTCCCGCACTGGGGCGCGGGGTGAGGTTCTTCGTTCCCTGGGGCCTCTACGCCTGCGTCGGGGAATGGAACTTCCGCCCGAGGAACGACGACCCCGGTCTCGTGACCGATGAACATTGGTACCTGACCTGGGGATTCGTGGACCGCCTGACCTACGCCGGGTTTCCGCGCCACGACCTCCGCGGCGTGGGCATCGGGCGCCGCGACTTTGTCGCAGGCCCGCTTGAAGACTGGATCGATTCCGCGCTGCGGCTCGACGGGGCCGGACAGTATCTCGTCCTGCCGGACTCCGCGCTCTTCCGCCCTGCCCACGCCGGGAGGACCGCCTATGAAAAGCCCGGGGAACCCGTTCACTTGGGCCGGGCGCAGTGGCGCACGCCCGACGTCGGCACCGGGAATTTCCTGATCGAGACCTTCCTTCGTCCCGCGCCCGGGCGCGGCGGCCTGATCCTGTCCAAGCACGACGGCAGCACCGGCTACCGGCTCGAACTCGGCGCGGACGGCCATCCTGAGCTTCGCATGGATCGGGGGGGCCGGCTTGTCGCGCGGCGCTCCGCCTCGATTTCGATCTCCGACAACGCCTGGCACCACCTCGTGGCAGAGGTGGACCGCGCGAGCCCCGAGGGGATAACCCTATGGATCGACGGCCGGCGGGACGCCGGCGCGTTCCAGGGCCGGG
The DNA here is from genome assembly GCA_964527955.1 of uncultured Opitutaceae bacterium. GTDB lineage: Bacteria > Verrucomicrobiota > Verrucomicrobiia > Opitutales > Opitutaceae > Palsa-1447. The sequence continues at coordinate 13,550 of CAZGOX010000009.1, forward strand.
TCACCCCGGCCGACCTCGACAATCCCGGCGATGTGCTGGTTGCCGGCGGGCCAGGGCAGGCCTTCTTGAAGGGGGATCTCTCGTTCCTGCGCATTTGCCTCGGCACTCTCGCCGACGCGCGGACCACGATCGACGAATTGCGCGCGTGGGAGTTCGCCGGCCCCCAATTCAGGGACTTCACCGGCGTGGCTCCGGCCCAGGGCGGGGGACGCGACGCCGGCGCCCTGCAGCATTCCGATGGGAACCGGCATTGAACTATCGTCCGGATGAGGAGACATTCACGGGAGCGAGGAAAGGAAACATGACCCAGGCCACCCCCATCACCGGCACATTCCTGGACGAGATCTCGCACGACATCCCCCACCAGAACTGGGGGCCGGCCGAGTGGGACCGGGACTTCCAGGCGATGCGCGCCATCGGGATCGACACGGTGATCCTGATCCGCAGCGGCCACAAACGCTGGCTGACCTATCCGTCCGAGGTGCTGATTGCCCGCGAGAACTGCCACCGGCCGCCGCTCGACCTGGTCGACCTGTTCCTGACGCTGGCCGAGCGGCACGGGATGTCCTTCTATTTCGGCACCTACGACTCGGGGCGATACTGGCAGGAGGGCGACTACCAGAGGGAGGTCGACCTCAACCGGGCCGCCGTCGACGAGGTCTGGGCCAGGTACGGGAGCCGCGCGGCGTTCAAGGGCTGGTACCTGACCCAGGAGGTGAGCCGCCGCGTGAAGGGCATCATCGACATCTACGCCGCCATGGGGAGGCACTGCAAATCGGTTTCCGGCGGAAGACTCCCCGTCCTGATCTCCCCGTTCATGGACGGCATCAAGAACCTTTCCTCCCAGGCGGCCGACCTGCGCAAGGGGCAGGGGATCACGCTCGAGGAGCATGGGCGGGAGTGGGGGGAGATCATGGCCGGCATCTCCGGAGTGGTCGACATCGTCGCATTCCAGGACGGCCATGTGGACTTCCACGAGCTCGCCGACTACCTTGCCGTCAACAAGGCCCTCGCGGGCCGCCACGGGCTTCGCTGCTGGACCAACAGCGAGACCTTCGACCGGGACATGCCGATCAAGTTTCTGCCGATCAAGTGGGAAAAGCTGCTGCTCAAGCTTGAGGCCGCGGGCCGTGTCGGCGTGGAAAAGGGGATCACCTTCGAGTTCTCGCATTTCATGAGCCCGAACTCCTGCTACCTGCAGGCCGGGCACCTGTTCAACCGCTACCGGGAGCGCTTCGGACTCTGACGCGTCCCCGCCCTGCCGGCCAACCCCAAGGACCCATGGACCCCGCCGCTGAGGCCACAGTGCAGGAACGGATCCCGCTCCGGGAGAAGCTCGCCTACGGATCCGCCGACTTTGCGGCCAACCTGTACTGGAACACCTTCGCCACCTACCTCCTGTTCTTCTACACGGAGGTGTTCGGAATCTCCGCAGCCGCGGCCGGAACCCTGTTCCTCCTGTGCCGCCTGCTGGACGGCGCAATCGACCCGGCGGTCGGCATGATCGCCGACCGCACGGAAACCCGCTGGGGCAAGTTCCGCCCCTACCTGCTCTGGTTCTGCGTGCCGTTCGCGATCTTCGGCGTCCTGACCTTCACGACGCCGGGGCTCGGGCCGGCCGGCCGGCTCGCATGGGCGTACGGCACCTACCTCGTGCTCATGATCCTCTTCACGTTCATGAGCATCCCCTACAGCGCAATGCTTGGGGTACTCTCCTCCGACCCGGCCGAGCGCACGAGCCTTTCGTCGATCAAGTTCGTGTTCGCCTTTGCCGGTTGCTTTGTCGTCTCCGCGACCCTGCTTCCGCTCGTGCAGGCGTTGGGCGGCGGAAACGCGGCCCGTGGATGGCAGCTCGCCTTCGTGGTGTTCGGCGTGGCCTACGTTCTCGTCAACCTTTTCACCTTCCTGGGGACGCGGGAGCGCATCCATCCCGCCCCGGCCCGCGAAGCGTCCATCCGGACCGATATCAGGGACCTCCTGACAAACCCCGCGTGGATCTCGCTCGCGCTGACAACCGTCATCTTCCTCGTCAGCGTCGGGATTCGGGCGTCGGTGACGGCGTACTACTTCAAGTACTGCATCGGGACGCAGAGCCTCTCGCTTCCGTTTGCCGGGGGCCCGCGCGCCTACGGCTTTGTCGAGATCGTCTCGGCCTTCGGCACGGTCGGCATGGTGTCCGCCATCGTGGGCGTCCTCCTGCTCAACGCGTTTGTTCGCCTCACCGGCAAGAAATGCGGCTTCATCATTCTCCTCGCTGTCTCGACCGCGAGCACGGCGGCGTTCTATTTTCTAAGGCCCGACCAGCTCCTGGCGATCTTCCTCTGGAATGCGATCGGCTCGCTGACCGGCGCCCCGATCAGCGCGCTCCTTTGGGCCATGTACGCCGACGTCGCCGACTTTGGCGAGTGGAAGACCGGACGGAGGGCGACGGGCCTCGTTTTCTCGGCGTCGATCATGGGGACCAAGTTCGGCGGCGCGTTTGCGGCGGCATGCGCGGGGTGGCTGCTCGCCTGGATCGGCTTCCACTCCGACGTCGCGGCGAGCCCCTCCGTGCGTCACGGGTTGGTGCTGCTCATGAGCCTGATCCCCGCCTCGGTCGCCCTGGTCTCCCTCGTCGTCGTGTGCTTTTACCCGCTGAACGAGGCGAAGATCGCGCGGGTTGGCTCCGAGCTGCCGGCGCGGCGGATCTCCGGTTGACCGGCTTCCTCCAAGACACCATGCCGCCATCCGGACTTCCCCTCGCCCTGTGCCTGCTGGCGTCTCCGCTGCCGGCGTCGGCGGGGGAGAACCTTGCCGCAGCGGCCTCCTTTCCCGGGCCGACCCTGTCCTGGACCCTGGGGTTCAGCGACAGCCTTGACGCCGTGCCGGCGCGTTTCGTCCCCGCGTCGGTGCCCGGAGCGGTCCAGGTGGACTGGGCGCGGGCCGAGCGTTGGCCCGATGTGAACCAGGGCGACAACTTCAAGGCCTATGGCTGGATGGAAAGCTGCTTCTGGCACTACCGCACGCGTGTCCCGGAAGGGCTGCCGGACCATGCCAAAGGGCTCTATTTCGTATGCCGGGGGGTCGACTATGCCTGCACCGTCCGCCTCAACGGCCAGACCCTTCTCGAGCACGAGGGCATGTTTGCGCCCTTCGAGATCAATCTTGAGGGCCTGGCGAAACCGGGCGACGTGCTCGAGGTGATCGTCCATCCCGCCCCGAAGGCGCAGCCGGCGCAGACCACAAAGCCCCAGGTGAGCTACGGATGGGACTTCCACCCAAGGCTCGTTCCCCTGGGAATTTGGGACGAGGCCGGCCTCGAGGTCCGCCCGGAGACCCGCCTGAGATCTGCCGAACTGGGCTACGCGCTGAGCGATGACTTCTCGTCTGCGGACCTGCAGCTCAACGTCGAGGCCGCGGGCCCCGTCGCGAACTCGATCCTCTGGGAACTGCTGGACCCCTCCGGCAAGGTCGTCCTCTCCCGGCGCGGCGACGGCCGACAGGCCGCCCGCCTGGAACATCCGCTCCTTTGGTGGCCGAACGGCGAGGGCGACCAGCCTCTGTACACGAGCCGGGTCGCGCTCCTCGCACCCGACGGATCGAGGGCGCAGGTCCTGGACCAGCGCGTCGGCATCCGCAGGATCCGCCTCGTCATGGGGGCCGGCGCGTGGGAACGCGAACGGGAGAACCCCGTGACCCAGGCCCCGTTCCCCATCACCTTCGAGGTCAATGGCCGTGAGATCTTTGCTCACGGAGCCAACTGGGTGCCCCCTGGCATGTTTCCCGGGACCGTCGATGCCGGCACCTACCGCCCCCTCCTGGACCTTGCCGCCGGCGCCCATCTAAACCTCCTGCGATGCTGGGGTGGCGGGTTTGTGAACAAGGACAGCTTCTTCGAGCTCTGCGCGGAGCGCGGCATCATGGTCTGGCAGGAGTTCCCGCTCGCCTGCAACTTCTACGAGGGAACCCCCGCCTATCTCGCCGTCCTCGACCGGGAGTCGCGGGCCATCATCCTGCGCCTGCGGAGGCAGACCGCGCTTGCCGTCTGGTGCGGCGGCAACGAGCTCTTCAACTCCTGGTCGCGCATGACCGGGCAATCCCTTCCCATCCGGCTGCTCGACCGCAACTGCCTCGACCTCGACCCGGGCCGCCCCTTCCTCCCCACCTCGCCCGTTTTCAATATCCGCCATGGCGACTACCGTTTCCGGGTGAACGGCGACATGGATGACGTGTTTTCGCTCTACCCGAAATGCCAGGCCACTGCCTACATGGAATTCGGGGTCCCAGGCCCCTCCCCGGTCCCCGTGCTCAAGGCCATCATCCCGGAGCCCGAGCTTTTCCCGCCGCGCAGGGGGACGGCCTGGGAGACCCACAAGGGCTTCGGGGCGTGGGACGGAGACAAGAACTCCTGGCTCATGCTGAACCAGATCGACCATTACTTCGGCCCAAGCTCGACCCTCGAACAACTGGTGGGCCGCGGCCAATTGCTCCAGGCGGTCGGCCTGAAGGCGATCTACGAGGAGGCCCGTCGCCAGAAGCCCCGCTGCAGCGCGGCCGCCTGCTGGTGTTTCAACGAGCCGTGGCCCAACGCGGCCAACAACTCGGTCGTCGCGTTTCCCGCAGTGCCCAAGCCGGCCTACCGGGCGGTCGCGGACGCAAACCGTCCGATCCTGGGGAGCGCGCGGGTCCTGCGCTTCGACTGGGTCCCGGGCGAAGATTTTGCCGCGGAACTCTGGCTGCTCAACGACAGCCCCGGCGCGACGCCTGCCTGCGAGATCGACGCCTCGCTCCTGGTCGGCGGCAAGGCGGTCCCCCTCGGCGCCTGGTCCGTCCCCGCCGGCGTCCCGAACGTGAACCAGCAGGGTCCCAAGCTGGGCGTGACCCTGCCCGCCGCCGCCGGCGAGACCTTCGACCTTCAGCTCCGGGTTCGCGGCCATCCCGAGTGGGACAGCACCTACACCTTCGC
>CAZGOX010000009.1:18594-24213 GCA_964527955.1 uncultured Opitutaceae bacterium
CCGGCAACCGGGCCCAAGTCGACCCAGGCCCGAATTCTGGAGGATTCCAGGGCCATCTCGGCCAGTTGAACGCCCTTGGCGCCCTCGAGCAACGTCCAGCGGAAGGGCTCGTTGTTGACGACATGCCTGAGGAAGAGCTCCCACTGCGCCTTGAAGGCATTGTCGCACCCCGCCTCGTCCGGCACCTTCCGCCATCCGTCAGGGAACCGGATCGGCTGCTCGATGTCCGGATTCCACACTGCGCGGGGCGTATCCTCGGCCGACTGGGTCCAGCAGTCGCGCAGGCCGGCGACGGCGGATCCCTTCGTCCCGTCGACCTGCAGCGTGAGCAGGTCGTCGCGCCGCACACGCGTGCACCAGGAGCTGTTGATGTGGACGATGACGCCCCCCTCGGTCCGCAGCGTGGAATACGCCGCATCGTCGGCCGTGCATCGGTAGGGCCGGCCCTCCTCGTCCCAGCGCTCGGGGATGTGGGTGGCGCACAGGCACGAGACGGACGCGACCTCGCCGAAGAGATTGTCGACGACATAGCGCCAGTGGCATAGCATGTCGCTGACGATCCCGCCCCCGTTCTCCCTGCGGTAGTTCCAGGACGGGCGCTGGGCGGGCAGCCCGTCGCCCTCGAACACCCAGTATCCGAATTCCCCCCGCACGGACAGGATTCGCCCGAAGAAGTTGGAATCGATGAGGCGCCGCAGCTTGAGCAGCCCCGGCAGCCAGAGCTTGTCCTGCACGACGCCGTTCTTGAGGCCGGCGGCCCGGCATTCGCGATAGAGGGCGACGGCCGTGGCCGTGTCGACGACCGTGGGCTTCTCGCAATAGATGGCCTTCTTCGCGGAAATGGCCCTGCGCACCCCTTCGGCCCGCCGGTCCGTGGTCTGGGAGTCGAAGTAGATCGCGTTGAAGGGATCCTTCAGGGCGGCGTCGAGGTCGGTCGTGAACCGGGCGATGCCGTGGGCCTGCGCGAGGGCCTTCAGCTTGTCCGGGTTGCGGCCGACGAGGATGGGGTCGGGAACGATGATATCGCCGTTGTCGAGCCGTACCCCGCCCTGGCGCCGGATGGCCAGGATCGAACGCACCAGGTGCTGGTTGGTCCCCATGCGCCCCGTGACGCCGTTCATGATGATGCCCAGGGAGTGTTCTTTCATAAGGGGGGTCTGCGGATTCGTTGAGGGGGCCGGGGGACGGGATTCACGCGTGGCCCAGATAGGCGGCCTTGATGGCCTCGAGGTACTGCGCCTGGTCGGAGGCCCAGTGGCGGCGGGAAAAGACCTCCACCTCGTGAAACCCCGAAAAGCCGGCGGATTCGATCCAGCCGCGAATCTGGCGGATCCGGATGCATCCCTCCCCCATGAGGCCGCGATCCTCGAGCATGTCGACCGTTGGGGTCAGCCAATCGCAGACATGAAAGGCGAAAAGCGTTCCCTCGCGCCCGCAGGCCGCAATCTCCTCCTGCAGCCGGTCGTCCCACCAGGTGTGGTACACATCGACGGCGATCCCCAGCCAGCGGGACGGGAGTTCGCGGCACAGCGCCCGGGCCTGGGCCATCGTGTTTATGGCGGACCGGGCGTCGGCGTACATCGGATGCAGGGGCTCGATCGCAAGCTTCACCCCGGCGGCCGAGGCGTAAGGCAGGACCGCGGCGATGCCGTCGGCTATCTGCCGCCGCGAATCGGCCAGCGATTGCCCGGGCACGGCGCCGCAGACGAGCACGATCAGCGGCGCTCCCAGCGCGGCGGCTTCGTCTATGCAGGCGCGGTTTTCATCGATCGCACGGGTTCGGCCATGGGCCGTCGCCGCCGGGAAGAACCCTCCGCGGCAGAGCGACACGACTGCAAGGCCGCTGTCGCGGATGAGCCGGCCGGTGGCCGCGACGTCGCGACCCTCCAGCGCCGATCGCCAGACCGTGATGCCCTTGACGCCGGCGGACGAGTACCTGGCGGCAGCCTCCTCGACGGTCCACGGGCGGTTGGTGATCGTGTGGATGCAGAGCCGGGAGAGATTCGGCGGGGCGGAGGTCATGCCCGGGGCGGGTTCATTGGCCGAAGAACGTGTACTGGCGCTTGCCCTCCGCGATGCGCAGGAGGAGCAGCGCGAGCTCCCGGGCATGGTAGTCGCCCCACATGCAGGATTCGCCGCAGGGTACCTTCCTGCCCTTCGGCACGTGGTCCCAGCCGTTGGGGCGGTGATAGACCGCGTGGAGGATCAGCCCCTGGTGCCGGGGCGAGGTCGAAAGGTAGGGCTCGCCGAAGATCGTCCGGGCAACGGTGAGGCCCGCGGAGAGGTACCGCGCCCCGTCCCCCTCCCGCCCTCCCGCCCGGAGAAACCGGCCGAGGCGGACGAGTCCCTGGGCCGCTATCGCGGCCGCCGAGCTGTCCACCGGTTCATGGTCGTTGAAGGGGTCGGCGGGACGGCCGAGATAGTCGCCGAGCTTCGCCAGGCCCGGCGCGCCGGTATCCCAGTAGGGCACGCCGTCGGAGGCTGAGCTCTCGATATAGTAGTCGGCCGCGGCCCGGGCGGTCTCGAGAAACCGGGCCATGACGCGGGACTTGCCGCCCCGGCCCTGGAATTCCTCATCGGGCAGCGTGTCGAGGAACTCGAGCTGCTCGGCGTAGCCGCAGAGGATCCATGCGAGCCCCCGGGTCCAGGTCGTGAATGGCGAGTATCCCTGCTGGGAGCTCGGGCAGCGATAGGATCCGCCGTTCACGTTGAAGATCGACTCGTGGGCCACCCGCCCGCGCACGTCGTAGAGGTCGCGGCCCCGGCCGTGATACACGTTGAAGCGGGCCGTGGTCTCGGCATGCCGAAGCAGGCGGTCGAGAAGGGAGATTCGGCGGCCGTCCTCGCCCATGAGCACGTGCCCGAGCCGGTGCGCAAGCGCCAGGCTGCGGAGCGAGCGGATGGTGTCGGCAAACAACGAGTGCGGACCGTTGAACGAGTGGATGTAGCCGAGGCCCCTGGGGAGCCCGGTCCATCGCGCGGCCTGGATTGCGCCGGACACCTTGAGGGCCAGCTCGTAGAACCGGAGGTCGCCCTCGCTCGCGGACATCCGCCCGGACTTCGCGAGGTGGTAGAGAGTGCCGTAGGTGGAGACGATGTTGAACCCGTGGTCGTGAACCCCGACATCGCTCACATGCGCCGCCATGTGCCGGAGCGTGCCGCCGCGGCCGGCGGCCAGGGCCGCACGGTCGCCGGTGGCGGCGAACTGCAGGATCGCCGAGCCGAATTGGAAGCCCTGGGTCCACTCCGTCCATCCCCGCGAGGTGTAACGGCCGCCGACCGTGAACACGGGCGCCCCCAGACGGGGATCCCAGGATTTCTCAAGGGATGGGATCTTCGCTGCGGACAGCTCGAACAGGCGGTCGATGTCCCGCCGCAGGGACCCCGGCGTCAGCGATGGATCGATCCTTATCATCGTAGTCCCTGCTAGAGCCGCCGCAGGTGCAGGCCCCCGTCAATCGGGATGACTGCCCCGGTGGAGAACGGAAACCGGCCCTCGATGATGGCGCGCACGGCCAGGCCGACGTCCTCGGCGGAACCCCAGCGGTTTTGGGGAACCAGGCCTCCGGCGAGGAGCCGGTCGTACTTTTCCCTCACGCCCGCCGTCATGTCGGTGGCCATGATCCCGGGGCGGAGCTCGAAGACTTGAATGCCGTCGCCGGCAAGGCGCGCCGCCCAAAGCTGCGCGGACATGGCCAGCCCGGCCTTCGAGACACAGTATTCGCCACGGTCGACCGAGGCGGTGTCGGCCGAGACCGAGGTGATGAAGACAACCTTGAATCCGGCGGGCAGCGCCGGCTCGGGCTTGTCCTGAAGCCAGTGGCGCGCGACCGCCTGGGTGAGAAAGTGGGGGCCCTGCAGGTTGACCCGGACCAGCTCCTCGAACGACTCCTCGCCGGCCTCCTCGAGGCCGGCCCGGACTCTCGGCGCGATGCCCGCGTTGTTCACCAGCGCGTCGATGCGGCCGAGCGCCGCCCGGGTGTCGGCGACCAGGCGGGCTCGATCGGTCCGGGAGCCGACGTCCGCCTGGACCGGCGGGAATTGCTGGTCCGGCGAGGGCGCGGACTTCCTGCAGAGCGCGGCGGTTTCCTCGGCCGCGGCGCGATTGAGCAGATAGTTGATCGCGACCGAGCAACCGGCGGCCGCCAATTGCAGGGCGATGCCGCGGCCCAGGCCGCGGCCAGCGCCTGTGACCAGGATTCCCGGTGGAGGCTTCGCCATGGGGGAAGCTTAGCTGCAATGTCCCGGCTGCGTGAGGATTTTCCCGGTGCCGATCAGCACTTTATCGACATGGCTTAGGTTCAAATGGCCGGGGGGAAAGGCGCGAGGCGTCAACCCGAAATGCGCCTATTCCACCGGGATGGCGCCTGGCCGGTCTGGCGCCGAAACCACCGCGCAAAATAGCTCTGGTCGAGCAGGCCCACGGCCTCGCCCACGTCCGCCACCTGGATGCCCTGCGAGAGAAGCTCCTTGGCCTTCGCAAGGCGCTGCTGGGTCCGGTATTGTCCCAGGGTCAACCCGGTCTCCCTCTTGACGAGCCGGTTCAGGTGATCGCGGTGATAGCCGCTTTTCTGCACGATCTGCCGCAGGGGGGTCGCGGATTCGACCGTCGAAAGGAGACGGTTGAGAACCGAGCCGCCTCCGCCTCCCGCCGGGACCGGCACCCGCTCCAGCCAGTTGGCCGACCGCAGCAGCGTGATGAGCAATTGGAGGATCGCCGCCGCGCTCTCCCAGCGCAGCACCCCGCTGGCCCCCGACTGGAGCTTGAGCAGATGGGCCAGGTGCTGGCGCACCTGGGATGTCTCCGACCGATTCAGGGCGCATACGACCGTTGACTTGCCCTTCGCCCCTTCCAGGCGGAAATCGATCATCAGGCAGAGGGGGGTGCGCTCGGCCGTGCGCTGAAACGCATGCATGACACCCGGCGGCATCACCACGAGCGTTCCCGGCTCCACCCGTACGTCGCCGCTCGCGAACCGCTGCTGCCCCTGCCCGCTCAAATAGAGGATGATCTGGCACCACCGGTGCCGGTGGGGTTTGATCGACGCGTGTTCCGGCAGGTGCCTGTGCACGGCAAAAGCCAGGACGTGCAGGCCGGGCATCCGAATGTCGGTCTGGTCGATGAGAAGGGAACGGAAGTGGCGCATCCCTCACACCGCCGACTGCGGCCGCTTCGGATCCGGCCAGTCCAGGTGGAAGAACTTTCCCCTCGGCTGGTCCACGCGCTCGTAGGTGTGCGCCCCGAAGTAGTCCCGCTGCGACTGGAGCAGGCTCGCCGGGAGCCGCGCCGAGCGGTAGCTGTCGTAGTAGGCCAGGGCCGAGCTGAACGTGGGGGAGGGGATCCCGCACTCCGCGGCGAGCGCAACGACCTTGCGCCAGTTGGCCTGGGCCTCCTTGAACGTCCTGTTGAAGTGCGGATCGAGGAGCAGGTTCGCGAGGCCGGGCCTCCGGGAGTAGGCCTCGGTGATCTTCTGGAGGAACGCGGCGCGGATGATGCACCCTCCCCGCCAGATCTGGGCGATCTGGCCGAAGTTGAGCTTCCAGTTGAACTCCTTCTGGGCCTCGCGCATGAGCTGGAACCCCTGGGCGTAGGAGCAGATCTTCGAGCAGTAGAGGGCG
>CAZGOX010000010.1:0-12774 GCA_964527955.1 uncultured Opitutaceae bacterium
AGGTTGCTCGGCAGGATGCCCAGTTCCTCGCGGTACTTGGCCACGGTGCGGCGGGCGATCGTGAGCCCCTTGCCCTGGAGCCCGACGACAATCTCCTGGTCGCTGAGGGGCGACGTCTTGTCCTCGCCGGCGACCGTGTCGGCGATCATCTCCTTCACGCTCGTGTTCGACACGGCCGCCCCGCCGTCGGCCTGGTAGCCCGGGGTGAAGAAGTACTTGAAATCGAATACTCCGTGCGGGGTCTTGATGTACTTGTTGGCGATCGCGCGGCTGACGGTCGTCTCGTGCACGCCGACGATGGTCGCGATCCGCGTCATGGTGAGCGGCTGGAGCTGGGACACGCCGCGGTCGAAGAAGGCGGCCTGGGCCTTCAGGATCTCGCGCGTGATCCGCTCGATGGTCCGCTGCCGCTGCTCGATCGAGTCGATCAGGAACTTCCCGGAGCGCATCCGCTCGCGCAGGTACTCCCGCTCCTGGCGGGAGAGCGACCCCTTGGCGATCAGGTCGCGGTAGGTGCTCGAGATGCGCAGGCGCGGGATGTAGTCGTTGTTGAGGATGATCTTCCACTCATCCCCCTCCTTGACCACGGTCACGTCGGGCACGACGACCCGGTTGCTGTCGTCGGCAAAGCGCCGGCCCGGCGCAGGGTCCAGCTTGCCGATCTCCTCGATAGCCGCCTGAACGTCGTCGGCCTTCGCGCCGAGCTTGCGGGCGAGCTCCGGGATGCGCCGCCGCGCAAGGAGATCGAAGTGGTCGCGCACCATCCGGGCGGGGAGGGACTCGCCCCGGCCGTTGGCCGCGAGCTGGATCAGGAGGCAGTCCGAAAGGTTCTGGGCGCCGATGCCCGGGGGGTCGAAGGACTTGAGCGCCGCCACGGCCTCCTGCACGGCCTCGAGGGGAAGGCCGCTCTGGAGGGCGACGTCGGCCGGCGTCTGCGTGAGGAAACCGCGGTCGTCGAGGCTGCCCACAAGGTACCTGAGGGCGGCGAGCGTGTTCGGGCTCAGCTCCGCGAGCTCGGCCTGCCCCATGAGGTGCTCCTGGAGCGACGTCTCGCTCACGAGCGAGTCCATGAAGTGCTGGCGCCGCTCGGCGTCCTCGGCCGAGTAGTTGACCGCGCCGCCGTTCATGGACGAATAGTCGCGCCAGTCCTCGTCGAGCTTGCCGAGGATTTCGAACTCCTTTGTGAAATCCATCTGCTCCTTCTTGTCGGCCGTGTCGGCGATCGAGGCCATGCCGGGGTCGGATTCGGAGTCCTGGTTTTCCTGCTCCTTCTTTTCCTCGGCCGACCTCTCCAGGCTCGTGTTTTCCGAGGGCAGCTCCTCAAGGGTGGGGTTTCCCTCGAGCTCCTCCTGGATGACGGAATGAAGGTCCAGGGCCGCGACTTGGAGGATCTTCAGGGACTGCCTCAGCTGGGGGGCAAGGACGGTGGATTGCGTCTGCCTCTGCCGAAGTTCGTGCCTGAATCCGGAGGAACTCATGCGCGGAATGTAAGTATATAACACATTATCAATTAATATAGATACATTACCAAAACGGAATCCATGCGATGAAAGTCATAAGGAGGCTCTGACCCCGGGGCAAGGACATAATCTTATTTTGGCCCGAAAACTGCTGCATGACGTCATTTGACAACGGCTTGAGCTGATTTAGGGTGCGCGCGTCATGATCACCCTGACCCCACGCGCCGCCAACCAGGTGCGCTCCATGCGCGCAGGTTCAGCCGGCGCCGCCGGCAACCTTCGCGTGTTTGTCGAGACGGGCGGTTGCTCGGGTTCGCAGTACGGGATGTCGTTTGACCAGCCCAAGCCCGGCGACGAGGTGTTCGAGAGCGAGGGAGTCTCCATCGTGGTGGACCCCGAGAGCCTGAAGAAGCTGGACGGGACCAGCATCGACTTCGACGACGGCCTTCACGGCAAGGGATTCGAGATCAAGAATCCCAACGCGAAGGAGCACTGCGGCTGCGGCAAGTCCTTCAACTAGTGTTGTGTCTCGCGAGTGCGAGACACAACACTAGGAGGCGACGGCCTCGTGGAGGGCGACGATGCCGAAGGTCATCGGCTTGGCGGTGATCTCCGAGAAACGGGCCGCGCGGATTTCGATGGATAGTGCGTCCCGGTCCGGGAAATCCAGGATCGACTCGTTCAGGTAAACGTACGCGGCCCGGTCGCCGCTGATCATGCCGGCGAAAATGGGCAGCACGTGCCGCAGGTAGAAGAAATACAGGCCTCGCATCGCGGGGTTGGGCTGCGAGAACTCGAGGACGTAAAGCCTCCCGCCTGGGCGCAGGACCCTTCGGATCTCGGAGAGCGAGCGGCGCCGGTCGGCCATGTTGCGCAGGCCGAAGGAAATCGTCACCGCGTCGTAGCTCGCGTCCGCGATGGGAAGGGCCAGGCCGTCCCCGGCCTGGAACCGCAGGTTCGCGTGGAGGCCCACCTTGGCGCTCGCCCTCTTCCTTTCGGCCTCGGCGAGCATGGGTGCGCAAAAGTCCATCCCGAGGATGCGGGAGTTCCAGGGGAGCTCGCGGCTGAGCGCGAGGGCGGTGTCCCCGCTTCCGGTCGCGAGGTCCAGGACGTCGACCGGGCCGAAGCGCTTGACCGCCTCGACAAGCTCGTTGCGCCAGCCGACGTCCGCCCATCCGCTCAGCATGCGGTTGGCCAGGTCGTATCGGGACGCGATGCGCCCGAACATGGACCTCACTGCGGCGGGATCGGGCATGGGCGGGAGGCCCTACAATTCGGGTTGCAAACGGCGGTCATTAAGATTGACGTAATTTGATTTGGGAAAATAGTTTAAGTCTTTCGGTGGAAGCTCTAACAAAAGGAACCTAATGTCTGCAAACCTGACCAAACGCGAAATTGTGCTGGAAATTTACCGCAAGACGGGTTTCCCGCAAAAGCAGATTGTCGACACAGTGCAACAGACGCTCGACATCGTTCAGAATGCCCTTGCCGGCGGACGCAACGTTGAATTGCGCAACTTCGGGGTCCTGGAAGTCCAGGTCCGCAAGCAGCGCATCGGCAGAAACCCGAACAAGCCCGAGGCGGAAGTCATCATTCCCGAGCGGGCCGTCATCAAGTTCAAGTCCGGCAAGATCCTCAAGCAGCAGCTGAAGAAACTGGACATCACCAAGCTGACCTGACGGGGGAGCCCGCAGTCAGCGTCACGTAACCGGCTCCATGGCTGCGTTCCAGACCCTGCCGGGGTTTCGCGATTTCTATCCCGAGGACCTGGCCCGCCGCAACCACCTCTTCCGCGTTTGGAGGCAGACCGCGCACGCGTTCGGGTTCTCCGAGTACGATGCGCCGGTGCTTGAGCCGCTCGACCTCTACCGCACAAAGTCCGGCGAGGAAATCGAGGCCCAGCTTTTCAGCTTCACGGACAAGGGCGGGCGCGAGGTCGCGCTGCGCCCGGAGATGACGCCCACCGTCTGCCGGCTCGTCGGGGCGAGGGCCCACTCGCTCAAGCGCCCGATCAAGTGGTTCAGCATCGCCGAGTTCTACCGCTATGAGCGGATGCAGAAGGGCCGGGGCCGCTGCTTCTCGCAGCTGAACGCGGACATCTTCGGCGAGCCCGGCCCCGAGGCCGAGATCGAGCTGATCGCCCTCCTGGCGCAGTGCCTGTGCGCGTTCGGGCTGACCGCCGAGGATTTCACGGTGCGGCTGAGCGACCGAAACCTCTGGTTCTACTACCTCGAGGCCCTCGGCTTTGACGACGCGCGCGCCCGGGCGCTGCTGGTCGCGATCGACAAGCACGAGAAGATCGGCGAGGAGGCCTTCCAGCCGTACACCGAGAAGTTCGGGCCGCTCGATGAGGTGGTGAAGGAGCGGATCCAGGGATTCCTGGCCGTCAAGTCCCTGGACGCCCTGCGGCGCGCGGTGGAGCACGCGGGCGGATTCGCGAAGGAGGCGGCGGCGAAGCTCTCGGCGCGCCTTGCCGACTGGGAAAAACTCCTGGCCGGCCTCGGGGCCATGGGCCTGGGCGGCTTCGTGTCCGTGGACCTTGGCGTCGTGCGCGGCCTGGCCTACTACACGGGCTTTGTCTTCGAGGCCTTCGACCGGAAGGGGGAACTCCGGGCGCTGGCGGGCGGCGGGCGCTACGACGACTTGGTGGCCAAGCTCGGCGGGCCGGCGCTCCCGGCGGCCGGATTTGCGATCGGCGACATGACCTTTTCCCTGCTGCTCGAGCAGCGCGGCCTCGCGCCGGCCGTGACCCAGGCGCCGGACGTCTACTGCGTGATCGGCGGCCCGGCGGAGCGCCAGGCGGCGTTCGGGGACATCCACGCACTTCGCGCCGCCGGCTTCCGGGTCGAGTACCCGTTCAAGGATTCGGCGTTTGGGAAGCAGTTCAAGGCGGCGGCGGAATCCGGCGCAAAGCTTGCCTTGATCTACGGGACCGACGAACTGGCCAAGGGGGTCGTCAAGATCCGCGACTTGGTGGACCGCAGCGAGCACGACGTCCCGCGCGACCAGGTGGCCCCGGCCGTGAGGGATTACTTCACGAGGTAGGCGGCGGGGCCAGGTGACCGGCGGCGACCGCCTTGCCGATCGCCTCCGACATGTGTTCCCACAGGGCGGCGGACCCCTCGGCGATGTGCGCGTTGCGCGCCCGGACCCTGTCCTCGGTGATGCCGTGCTTGCGCCACGCGGCACCCTCCGTCTCGAGGTTCAGCAGCATCGGCTGGAAGCGGTCGATCGCCGCCGCGAACCGGGCCTCCGGCGTCTTGCGCGCCTCGAATTCCTCCCAGGCCGCCCGAAATGATCCGGCCTGGTCGGGAGGGAGCAACCCGAAGATGCGGTCCGCCGCCCGGGCCTCGCGCTCGTGGCGGCCCGCCTCGGCCGCAGTGTCGTAGGCAAAGGTGTCACCCGCGTCGATTTCGACAAGATCGTGCAGGATCACCATTTTCAGGACCCGCAGGACATCCAGCCCCGGCGCGTTCGCGTGCTCGGAGAGGACCAGTGCGAGCAGGCACAGGTGCCAGGAATGCTCCGCGGAATTCTCCGGCCGGCGGCTTCCGGTGGTCACGGTCTGGCGAAGGACCTCCTTCAGCCTGTCGGCCTCGACAAGGAAGCGGACCTGGGCCTCAAGCCGGGCGGAGGCCATGGATCATGGAATGGCGTGGCTTGCGGCCCGCCGGTCCGGTGTGCCCCGGTAGCCCATCTGTCCCATCCGCCTGGCGATTCTCCGGGCGACCACCCACTCGTGCAGTCCCGCGCCCACGAAGAGCGTTCCGATGGCGGCGATGGTCGTGAGCCAGTTTGCGAGGGGCGTCGCGAACAGGGACGGGAACTGGAGCAGGACCATCACGACCACGCTCTGGGTCGCCACGACGACCAGGGAGTGGCGGCCCAGCAGCTCAAAAGGGCGCCAGGAAAAGAGACGGGGATAGCGGGCCGCGAGCAGGCCGACGAGGTAGGCCACGCACCCGAAGTCGGTCAGGCGGAGAAGACCCATCGCGGGCTTGTTCAGCAGGATCCCGAAGGTCGTCTCGGAGCAGGGATACGGCCACGCGAGATGATTCAGGCCCCAGGTGTAGACGCCAACCGCCGCGCAGAGGACCATCACGGGCACATTCATCCGCATCCGCACCGACTCGGGGTTGGCTGCGCGCCCATGCCCGATCACCAGGCCGAGCACGAACAGGAACTGCCAGGCAAACAGGTTGAAGGTGCCCACATGGAGCGGGTAAAGCGGGGCTCCGTCGATCGGCGGCGCCCATTGCACGGATAGCCACAGCGCCGTCGAAATCCCCAGGACCCAGGTGCGCCGCCCTGCGTCGAGCGCGTTGAGCACCCACGGGATCATCAGCACGAAGGCGCAGTACATGGGCAGGATGTCGAGAAGGCCCGGCTGGTGGAGGAGGGCGGCCCCCAGGACCGCCGCAAGCACCGGGTGGATGTAGAAAAGCAGGGGTGAGGTCGTCGAACAGAACCCGAACACATACTGGCCCAGCTGGACGGCCGCGAGGCAGGCGAGAAAGGAGGCGACATGCCAGCCGTAGATGAGGTTTGCGCGCCCCACGGCGATCCTCCGCAGCGCCGAAGGCCCCTCCTTGTGCAGGCGGCGGGTGTAGACCCAGCCGGCTAGCATGCCCGAGATGAACATGAAGCCCTCCGCGGACGAGAAAATGCCGAGCGATTGGTCCGTGAAGTGGCGAAGGACGCTCGGCAGGTGGTTGCAGGTCATCGAGACCAGCAACAGGCCTCTCAGGGAATCCAGGCGGAGGTCCCTACCGGGAGCTTGGGCAACGGAGGCCATTTCGTGTAAAGACGCATTTTAGCACCCGAAGTGCCAGTTTTTAGCGACCGTTTGCCCAAATATGCGGCATTTCCGGGGGCCGGGGAGGATGACTCGACTTTTCCTTGCTTGGAGGGCCTCTGTTCCCTTCCCTTGAACCCCCTTTTCCCATGAAAGTACTTGTTGCCGACAAGATATCCCCCAAGGGCGTTGCCTGGCTCCGCCAGCAGCCTGGTCTCGAGGTCATCGAGGCCTATGGGTCGGCCCCGGCAAAGCTGCTGGAGCTCGTAAAGGACGTCCACGCGATCGCGGTCCGCTCCGAGACCAAGATCACGGCGGAAGTCCTCGCGGCTGCGCCACATCTGAAGGTGGTGGGCAGGGCGGGGGTCGGGGTCGACAATGTCGACGTGGAGGCCGCGACCGAGCGCGGCGTGATCGTGATGAACACCCCGTCGGGCAACACCGTGGCCACGGCCGAGCTCACCTTCACGCATATCCTCTGCGGGGCGCGGCCGGTCCCGCAGGCCGCGGCGTCGATGCGCGCCGGGCAGTGGGACAGGAAGAGCTTCTCCGGCCTCGAACTTTTTCGGAAGACCCTGGGCATCGTCGGCCTCGGCAGAATCGGCAGCGAGGTGGCCAAGCGGGCCCAGGCGTTCGGGATGCGGGTCCTCGCCTACGACCCCTACCTCGCGCCGAGCCGCGCGAAGGCCATGCAGGTCGAGGGGGCGACCCTCGACGAAGTCCTGTCCCAGGCCGACTACATCACGGTCCACATGCCCCTGACGGACGACACCCGCTACATGATCAACGAGGCGGCGTTCGGCAAGATGAAGAAGGGCGTGCGCATCTTCAACTGCGCCCGGGGCGGCATCATCGAGGAGGCGGCCCTGATTGCGGCCGTGAAGGCCGGCAAGGTCGGGGCGGCGGGCCTGGACGTGTACGAGGACGAGCCCCTTGCCGCGGACAGCGAGCTGCGCAAGTTTCCCAACGTGACCCTCACCCCCCACCTCGGTGCGTCAACCGCCGAGGCGCAGGATGCGGTCGGGGTGGAAATCGCGGAGCAGATCGCCGATGTGCTCAACGGGGGCATCATCCGGAACGCGGTCAACATGCCCTCGATCGACGCGGCCGCCCTGGGCATCCTCGGGCCGTACATCGACCTGGGCGGCAAGCTCGGGGCGCTCGTGCAGCAGGTTTCCTCGCCCCAGATCGCGTCCCTTCGCATCACCTACTGGGGCAAGATCGTCGACCTCGACTCGGCGTCGGTCACGCGCTCGATCCAGCGCGGTTTCCTGCGCAGGATCAGCGGCGACGAGGTCAACTTCGTCAACGCCCCCGTCGTCCTCCAGCGCCTCGGCGTACATGTGGAGATCGTCAAGTCGACGAAGGAGAGCGACTACACGGAATTGATCCTGGTCGAGGCGGTCACCCCGGAGGGCGCCGTGTTCTCGGCCATGGGGACCCTGACCGGCAAGAGCAACCAGCCGAGGATCGTGGGGATCAACGGCCGCGAGGTCGAGGTGGTCGCGGAGGGCAAGCTCCTCGTCCTCGAGAACATCGACCAGCCCGGAATGGTCGGGACGATCGGGACCATCCTGGGCCGCGCCGGCGTCAACATCGCCGACATGTCGCTCAGCCGCCTGACCCCCGGGGGCACGGCGTACATGGTCGTCCGCGTCGACACCGAACCTGGCGAGCAGGCCCGCAAGGAAATCAAGGGCAACCCCGCGATCAAGCTGGCGAAGTTTGTCCAACTTTGAACTCGTTCGCCAATCTCGGGCTGCCCGATTTCGGAGCCCCGGGCAATCTGACGGCGCCGCTGCTGGCGGCGGCCGTGGTCGGCTATCTCCTCGGGTCCATCCCGTTTGGGTACCTCGTGGCGCGCATGCACGGCGTCAACATCTTCGAGCAGGGGAGCAAGAGCTCCGGGGCGACGAACGTCAGGCGGGTCGTAGGGGTCCATGCCGGCAACAAGGTCTTCGCGCTGGACCTTCTCAAGGGCGCAGTCGTCGCCGCGTGGCCCCTGTACTACCTCTGGCGGGACCAGAGCCAGGGAGCCCGGCCCGAGGTCCTGGTTGAGGCGGTCGCCCAGGCGAAACTCCTCGGCGTCGTCGGTTTGGTGGCGGCCCTGGTGGGCCATTCGTATTCGATCTTCGTTCGCTTCCGGGGAGGCAAGGGGGTGGCCACGGCGACCGGAGGGTTCCTGGTCCTCGTCCCGGGAGCCATTCTGGTCGCGGCGGTTGTCTGGGGCGCCATCTTTTTCCTCACGCGGTATGTTTCGCTCGCGTCGATGCTGGGGGTCCTGGCGCTTCCGGTCGCCGCCTTCGCCTTTGGCGAGGCCCGGTTCCTGGTGATCATAGCCGGGGTGGTGGCGGCGTTTGTGATCCTGCGCCACAGGGCCAACATCGTCAGGCTGCTCAAGGGCACCGAGAACCGGTTTGGCAAGAAGAACGGGAGGAGGGCATGAAGGGGACCCCGACCGTGACCCTGGGGATTTGCGGCCTCGGCACCGTCGGCCAGGGCGTTTGGAAGCATCTCCAGGGTTCGCGCGAGGACCTTACGTCCCGCCTGGGAACCCGGCTGGTCCTCAAGCGCGCGGCGGTCCGAAGCCTGCGCAAGCGCCGCGAGGTGCGCATAGCGCCGTCCCTGCTCACGACCGACGCGATGGGGATTGCGACCGATCCCGGCATCCAGATCGTGTGCGAGCTGATGGGAGGGACGGGCCTCGCGCGCCAGGTGACCCTGGCCGCGCTGAGGAGGGGCAAGATCGTCGTGTCCGCCAACAAGGCCCTCATCTGCGACCACGGGGCCGAGATCTTCGAGACGGCGCGCAGGCACGGCGGGCATTTCCTCTTCGAGGCCAGCGTGGCCGGGGGGATCCCGATCATCAAGGCACTCCGCGAGGGGCTTGTGGCGAACCGCTTTCCCTGCATCCACGGCATCCTGAACGGCACCTGCAACTACATCCTGACCCAGATGGCGGCCCTGGGAGCCTCGTATGAGCGCGTGCTCGCGGAGGCGAAACGCCTCGGCTACGCCGAGGCCGACGAGTCGCTCGACGTGGGCGGCTGGGACACGGCGCACAAGGCCTCCATCCTCGCCTGGCTCGCGCACGGTGTCTGGGTGAAGCCGGACCAGATGATTGTCGAGGGCATCGACCGGATCACGCCGGCCGACCTCGGCAACGCGGCCACGCTCGGCTACCGGATCAAGCTCCTGGCCATCATCCGGCGCGACTTCGCAACCGGGGAGCTCAGCGTCCGGGTTCACCCGACGCTCCTTCCCGCCGAGAGCGTGATCGCCGGGGTGGGGGGTGTCTTCAACGCGATCTCGGTGACGGGTGACGTCGTGGGCACGACCCTCTACATCGGGCGCGGCGCGGGCCAGGACGCGACGGCGAGCGCCGTCATCAGCGACATTGTGGACGGGGTCTCGCTTCTTCGAAACGGGCGGGGCGCCGGCGAGGACCCTGCGCCGGGCAGGGCCGCCCCGAACCGGTGCCGGCTCGCGCCGGCCGGGCACATCCGCGGCCGCTACTACGTCAGGCTCACGGTCAAGGACCGGCCGGGCGTGCTGGCCAAGGTTGCCTCCGTCATGGCACGGCGCCAGGTGAGCATCGCGAGCGTCCTCCAGCACCCCGCGGGGCTTCCCGGTGCAGCGGCGTTGGTGCTCACGACCCACGAAAGCAACGAGCAGGCGATCCGAGCCACGCTTGATACCCTGGGAAGGCTCGACAGCGTGCTCGGACCGCCGCTGCTCCTCAGGATCGGCGACCTCGACGAGTAAGCCGGACGCAGGCCGACCCCATCTCCATGCTCATCGTCCAGAAATACGGCGGCACCTCGGTCGGCGACGTCGCACGGATCAAGAGGGTGGCCGAGCGGATCAAGGCGACCCGCGACCAGGGGCACCAGCTCGTGGTCGTGGTTTCGGCCCGGGCGGGCGTCACGAACGACCTGATCGCAAGGGCCAAGGAACTCTGTCCCAACCCGAGCGAGCGGGAGATGGACCAGTTGCTCGCGATCGGCGAGCAGGAGACAACGGCGCTGACCGCGATGGCCCTGCAGGGCATCGGGATCGAGGCCGTCAGCTACACGGGCGCCCAGGCCGGCATCTTCACGGACAAGGTCCACACCAAGGCGAAGATCAGGACCATCAACCCCAAGCCCATCGAGAAGGACCTGAAGGCCGGGAAGATCGTGATCGTGGCGGGCTTCCAGGGAATCGACGAGGAGGGGCAGACGACGACCCTCGGGCGGGGAGGCTCCGATCTGACCGGGATCGCGCTCGCCGCGGCCCTCCGGGCCGACAAGTGCGAGATCTACACCGACGTCGACGGGGTGTACACGGCGGACCCGCGCGTCGTGCCGACGGCCCAAAAGCTGGAGGAGATCTCCTACGACGAAATGCTTGAGCTGGCGGCCTCCGGCTCCAAGGTCATGCAGTCCCGCTCCGTGGAATTCGCCAAGAAGTACGGCGTCATTTTCGAAGTCCGCTCCTCCTTCAACCAAAACCCAGGAACCCTCGTGAAAGAAGAAGTCGCCTACATGGAACAGGTCGTCGTCCGCGGCGTCGCGGCCGACAAGGACCAGGCGAAGGCCGTGATCAGCAACATTGTCGACAAGCCGGGTTCGGCGGCGAAGGTGTTCCGCGCGCTCGCCGACGCCCACGTGAACGTCGACATGATCGTGCAGAACGTGGGGCGCCAGGGCTTCGCGAACCTCACATTCACGGTGCCGCAGGCCGATGCAAGGAAGGCGATTGCGGCCCTGAAGCCCGTCCTCGACAAGGTGGGCGGCGAGGTCGCCGTCCACGAGGACATCGCAAAGCTCTCGGTCGTCGGGGTCGGCATGAAGACCCACAGCGGCGTCGCGGCCACGCTCTTCCAGACCCTGGCGGACGCCGGCATCAACATCGAGCTGATCAGCACGTCGGAGATCAAGATCGCGGTGGCGATCGACCGCACCCGGGCCGACGAGGCCGTGCGCATCGTACACTCGGCCTTTCGCCTGGACAAGTAGACGGGCGCTCCCATGCGCTTCATTTCGACCCGCGGGCAGGCCGTTCCCCACTCGTTCTCGGACGCCGTGGCCGTGGGCCTCGCCCCGGACGGGGGGTTGTTCATTCCCGAGGTGTTTCCCGACTTCAGCAGGGACCTGGGGCGGTTTGCCTCGCTCAGCTATCCCGAGCTCTGCTTCGAGTTCCTGCGGCGTTTCGCATCCGATCTTTCGCCTGACACACTCCGCTCGCTGGTCGAGAGGTCCTACAAGAACTTCGAGAACCCGGAGACCGCGGTCCTGCGGCAGCTCGACGAGCGCCTCCGGGTGCTGGAGCTCTTCCACGGCCCGACCCTGGCCTTCAAGGATTTCGGGCTCCAGCTCCTGGGCTCCATGTACGAGTACCAGTGCGGCGTCCGGCACCAGTCGATCAATGCCCTAGGCGCCACCTCGGGCGACACCGGGGCCGCCGCGATCCACGGCCTGCTGGGAAAGCCGGGCACGGCCGTGTTCATCCTGTACCCCGAGGGAAGGATTTCCCCGCTGCAGGAGCGGCAGATGGCCTGCACCGGGGCGGCCAACGTGTACGCGATGCCGATGAGCGGCACCTTCGACGACGCCCAGGCGATCCTGAAGGAGATCCTGGGCGACAATGTGTTTCGCGCCCGCCACAGGCTTTCGGCGGTGAACTCCATCAACCTGCTGCGCCTGCTCGCGCAGTCCGTGTACTACCTGTACGCCTGGCTCAGGCTCTCGGCCGCCGACCGGGCGAACGTCGAGTTCGTCGTCCCGACGGGCAACTTCGGCAATGTCCTTGCGGGCTGGCTCCTGTCGAAGATGGGGGTTCCGATCGGCAGCTTCAGGGTGGCCACAAACCAGAACGACATCCTGCACAGGTTCTTTACGACCGGGGAGTACCGCATGGGGCCGGTCCGGCCGAGCCACGCCCCGTCGATGGACATCCAGGCCGCCTCCAACTTCGAGCGCTACCTCTACTTTGCCTTGGGAGGAGACAGCCGCCGCCTGGACGCCGCCCTGAACGAATTCAAGGCCACGGGGGTTTGGAAGTCCGAGGGCGTCGACCCGGCGGTCACCGCCCAGTTCAGGTCCTCGACCTGCTCCGACGACGAGATGCCGGGGATCATCCGGCGCACCTACAACAGGTACGGCTACATCCTGGATCCCCACACGGCCTGCGGGTTCAAGGACCTGAGCCCGGACAGGACCAGCGTAGTCCTCGCGACCGCGCACCCAGCAAAGTTCCCGAAGACCATCCGGGAGGCGATTGGCATCGAGCCCATCCATCCGAGCCTCGAGGCCCTCAAGTCAAAGCCGGTCATCAAGTACCCGGTCAGGGCGAGCGCCGACGCGGTGAAGAAATTCATCGAGCAGCACGCCGAACGCTAGCAGTTCAGGTTAGCAATGGATCGAAGGTAGGGACGGGCGGCTCGCCCGTCCGGATCCGCATTCAGGCCCGATAACAAGCCCCCTCGGCCCGTCTTGAAGGGCCCGATTCGTCTGGAGCCTTAGAATGACCCCGAGC
>CAZGOX010000010.1:12874-14191 GCA_964527955.1 uncultured Opitutaceae bacterium
GGCCGCGCGTCCCTACCTCCGAACGCGGACGGAGACGCGTCCCTACCGAAGACGCCAGACCAACTGTACGCCCCCGCCCAATACCTGCAGCTGCCGGCTCCCGATATCCGCGTTTTGGAATTCCGGATAGAACGAAAAATTATCGAAAGCCGGCGATCTCGAATAATGCAGCTCAAACCCCAGCGACAGACTGGGCCCAATTCCATAGTCCAGGCCCGCCTTTGTCATGAAGCCGCAGGAGCTCCGCGTTCCCGAATACGTTGGACGGAAAGTCGGGTATCCAACCTGCAGGTTGCTGGTCGCGCGGATCGTGGCGATCTCCGGCCCCATGCCGAGCCATAGGCCCAGCCGGTCCCCCCAATGAAGCCGTGTCTTCTTCATCACTTCAGGCGCTTGAGCAGGTCCTCGGCCAGGGCGACGAGGAACGACGTGTCACCCGGCAGCTGACGGAGCGCAAGCACCGTGGACGAGGTATACTCGGCTGCGATGGCGCGGGCAGCCTCGATCCCGTGGATCCCGACGTACGTTGCCTTGCCGCTCCGTGCGTCCTTGCCCGCCGTCTTTCCCAGGGTCGCACTGTCGGACGTCGCATCGAGGATGTCGTCGACGATCTGGAACGCCATCCCGAGATTCTTCCCCGCGGTCCGGAGGCTTGCGGTGGAAAGGCTGTCCGCGCCTCCGCACGCCCCTCCCATGACGACCGCGGCCTCAATCATGGCGGCGGTCTTGTTCCGGTGAATGAATTCAAGCTCGGCGGGGCTGGCGGACTTCTGGCGTTCCGCCAGCAGGTCGGCCATCTGCCCACCGATCAAGCGGCGGCTGCCTGCGGCTTCCGACAGCTCCCTGGTCAGGGAGAGCGCCAGGGCTGGCTTGGCGGCATAGTGCCTGGGTATCAAGGCGAAGGCCTCCGTAAGCAGCGCGTCCCCCGCCAGGAGGGCCGTCGCCTCGTCGAACGCCTTGTGCGCGGTGGGCCGGCCGCGCCGCAGGTCGTCGTTGTCCATGCAGGGAAGGTCGTCGTGGATCAGGGAATAGGTGTGGAGGCACTCGATCGAGACCGCCGCCGGGACAGGGTCCGCCGCGTCCGGGCTGTCCTGGAACAGGTCGGCGGCCGCGAGCACCAGCACCGGGCGGATCCGCTTGCCACCGCCCTGCATGGAATAACGCATGGCCGAGTGCAGCCGGTCCGGCGGCGTGCCCGCCGGGGGCAGCAGGGCCTCGATTCCTTCCTCGATCCTGGCCAGGTAGCTGGAATGCAGAAGCATGGGGAGAGTCCAAGGCTGAACCGCCGGCGTTGGAAGTTCAATCAAGGTCCGCCTT